>NZ_JBRJXU010000170.1:0-175689 GCF_057467645.1 Zarconia sp. | reverse complement strand
TGTGAAGGTTCGGTTGGCTTTCGGGTGATTTGTGTTTCCCCCTCAGCGCTTTACTAACATAACACGACCTCACCCATCTGCGTCAACCCTTTTGGCAAAAAAAAATTGACAATCTCTGAATCTCCCTCTGCTCAAGGGTTTTAAAGATTTATATTTTTTTTCTCGGAGCCGGAGAAGGAGGCTCGAGGGTAAGGATCGCGCTCTAGACGATCGATCCCAAATCACGACGATAGATACCCACCACCGATGGTTTGGGAGAAGAATTCACCTGTTTTTCGGGCCAGTTAGAGCCGATCGGGACTTGTCGGGTTTGGCGAAACCTTTCACCATTGCCAGCGAGCATCTCGAAGTCACGGGTTTCGCTTGCGCCATCGCGACGAGTACCCCCAACTTCTCCCGGATGCTGCACGGCTAGGAACAAACTCGAACCATCTCGGCTGAAATAGGGTCCGGTCATTTCGCACTCCATCGGTCCGATCGCAAATAGATAAGCGTTCCCCGCAGCATCACCCTCCATCGGGAAATACCAAAGAGAGTTATTTCCAAACACCCCCGATTTTTTCGATTGACCGATCGCATTTCCCCTTTCATCCACTCGGCTGGGTACCGCTCGATTCAGCTTGCTCGTGGACATATCTGTAACCATCCAGAGATTGCCACGGGGGTCGAGCAAAATATTGTCGGGATTGGCAAATCCCCAACCGCCTTCAGCGGCCTCTCCTCCCGCTGCCATCATTTGCCAGGTAAAGTTCGACGCTGCCGGATCGTTTTCCGCTTCAACGAGGTGCATAATCCAGCCGTACTCGTGCGGTTCCCCCGTCGGACTCTTAAAAATGCGTTTGTCAGGTCCGCCGTCATCACCGGGAGAACCGGAGGTAAAACTGATATACAAAGAACCATCGGGGGCAATTTCCGTATCTTCCGGACGAGCGGCACAGGTCGCACCCACAGCATTGGCAGCATAATGAGCATCAATGAGAATGGCCCCTTGTTTTTCAACGTCGCTGCCAGTGTAGATATCTCCAAGGGTGGTAAAGCGTTCTTTAAACTGCTTCACTTGCTCGTCTTGTTCGGCTTTAAAGTACCCCCCTGCCGGACGAGGATGAAGAAGGAGGGTATTGCCCCAGATATTACTGGGTAAATCGGGGTCGACGATCGTGCTTGGTGTTAGGGGAATCCAGCTTCCCGTACCGTTGGGATTGAATTTGGCAGCGTATAGGGTGCCCTCGGTTAGGAGTTGAGAGTTGGCTTTATCTTGGGGATTGCTGACGCTTTGGCGACTGACAAATTTGTAGATATGGCCGCCGCGACGATCGCATCCAGAATAGAAGGCAATGGGTTTTCCCTCTTCGACGCGAACTCCAACCGCTTCGTGACGATAGCGTCCCAACCCAGTATGTTTGGTGCCGCAGTCGTCGGGGTTTGTCGGATCGATTTCGACGATCCAGCCGTACTTATTGCCCGCAAGTCCGAAAACATTTCCCTGACCGTATACGTTCTTCTCATCAATGTAAAACGGCAGCTGAGAGGGGTTAGCGGAAGTGCCATCGGGATAGACGGGTTCTGGCACTTGGGCTTGGAAATTTTCCTCGGCACTGAGAACCGTTCCCCAAGGAGTCGTACCTCCAGCACAGTTGCCAAAGGTGCCGATGATGCGATCGCCCAATCCATCGATATAACCCTGACCCTGGGTTTTACGAAAAACAGCGGTGGCCGGACCGGTCGCTTTGAGATAGCACTCGTCGTTTAAGCCAGAGATTCCCGTCACTCGACGATCGGCTTTTGAGGGCTGACGCACCCATTTTCCTCGATCGTCGCGACGGAGGGTTATCGCACCCAATCCTTGATCGAGGAGTGCTTCTTGGCAAATTTGTTGGATTTGGGCTTTGAGGGGATTGCTATCGGGTAAACCATAGGCATTGATTCCAGATTTGTCGATCGCGGCCGCCACTTCGGCAAAGGGAAGAGATTTACCCAGAACCTCACTATAGGTTTCCATCCAGGTTTTGCCGCTGATGTATTCAAAGTTAATGGTGAGGTAGCCGATATCGTCTCCGGTTTCGACGAAGCTGAGATAATCGTTGTTGTAACCGAAGCGAGAATCTCCGACTCGATCGCCCCAACTGGCAATCACTTCATATTCGAGATCTTCAGGCAATAGGAGTTCGTCGAGAACTTCATAAGCTTGATAGGCTTGAATTTGCTCTGATGGAGATCTGGGATCGTTGGGTAACGGCATCGGTCCGGAAACGGGACGAAAGCCAATTTCATCCGGCATGGATGGGTTGACCGCGGTTGTGGGGGTAGAAGGCGACGATCCCGTTGAAGGGGAATTTTTGGATCCGTCGCACCCATACAGAGAACTTAAGGCGATCGAACTCGCACTTCCTCCAAGCAAGAGTAAAAAGTTACGGCGCTTTAGGTGCATACCAAATGGGTAGAATGAATAATTCGGTAAGATCGTTCAAAAAATATTTTCTTATAGGGTATCGTACCCAGTCTAAATTTGCTCGATCGATGGGTAATGCTTTGGTTAAGAGTTAGCTCGATTTTGTGTCGATTGACAACAAAAAGTAAGATTATCATTCAGTGCTGCCGTCATGCTTCATTCACGGAAAACGAACAAGATATCGGTGAAGACCGAGACTATCTTGAAAACAAACGCAGACATTTCATGAAAAAAACAGCTACCACATAAGGCTCTCAGGTACATACTGAGAACTGAATGCTTGGCAAGAGAAAATCGTTATAGTTCGCATCAAAATTCATTTTGTTTTTGAGGGATGCTAGCTAAATTTCTGTTTTTCAAGCCAAATTTTTATGAATGTATAGCTAGGAATGTTATCATCTTTATTTGGTGAGTTTTAAGTTTTTGATTTATGCTGATTGAAACTCATCTCTCAAAAAAACAGAAACGATTCTTAGTTTTTCAATTTATTTTAGAGATGAATCGAGGGAGATTGACCTCGATTTAGGGTTAAACCCCTCAAGGATGTTACCCATCACCCAAATTGGACAACAATATGCATCAAAGCGATCGGATCGCCAGGGATTTCTAGTGCCGATGACCGGTGACGATATAGGCAACCCGACGACCGATATTTGTTGCGTGATCGGCCATTCGTTCGAGATGACGAATCGCTAAGACCAACAGCAAAACGGGTTCGAGAACGCCCGAATAATCCCGTTGGTAGGCAAGGGTTTCATAAAGAGAATCGTAGGCGAGATCGACGGCCGTATCTTTCTCTTTCATTTGCAAACCCACCTCAGCATCGAGCTCGATCAATGCTTCAAGACTCATCGCCAGCATGGCTTGGGCCTGTTGAGACATCATCGTGACTCTCGGCATGCAATCGTGAGGGGGATAAGGAAATAACTTGAGGGAAATTTCTGCTAAATCCTTCGCATAATCTCCAATCCGCTCGAGATCGCGCACAAGTTGCATGAACGCACCTAACTGACGGCTATCGCGAGCCACAGGTGCTTGTAGCGTCATCAGCAGCACGCAATCAGCTTCAATTTGACGGTAAAATCGATCGATTTTTTTATCGAGGGGTGGAATCGCCTTCGCTGCCGATAAATTTCGTTCGCATAATGCTTGATGGCTTAAGCGACAGGAGGTTTCCACTAAGGCTCCCATTCGCAAAATATCTCGTTCCACCCGATTTAATTCTCGCTGAAACGGTCGGCGCGCCAAAATTTTAGTATTAGAAGATACAGTCACCTCAAATAAATTATCCTTTTATATAACAACAAAATTTCTATTTTCGTTCTAACGTAGCACGTTTATTTTTAGGTTAACGTTTTTCACGAACGGTATTGAGGTCGTTCGTGAGGTATATTTTCAACGAAGGGTTCGACGATCGGTTCTGGGTTGACTGGAGAAGAGGCTCCTGGAGTTGTGCTTTTAAAAAGCGTGGGGAACGACGAACCTAGCGGCTCGGCATATGCAGCTAATGTTCCAATTTTGTCGATCGGCAGAAAGTCTGGGGACGATCGTCTGATGGCAATTTTAAGAATTAATACATTCGATGGGTAAGTCGATTTTTATCCAGGCCCCACCGGTTTCTGGGTGATTTTTTGCCTGCACCGAACCGCCATGAGCGGTGACGATCTGTTGGACGATCGCCAAACCTAATCCGCTGCCGTTGGCGGTTAAATTAGATTCTCGGGTACGGGAAGCGTCTCCTCGGTAAAATCGCTCGAAAAGATGGGGAAGATCGGCCGGAGCAAATCCCGTTCCGGCATCGATAATATTAATTTCGAGTCGATCTTCTCCCAGAGGAAGAACTTCAACTTCAATGGCACCTTTGGGGGGAGTGTGGCGAAGACTGTTATCGAGGAGATTGAGAAAGACCCGATACAATTTGGATTTATCGGCTTCGATGTGGCAAGGGTCGGGAATCGAACAAATGAGGTGGATCTGTTGGGGTTGGGCAATCGGTTCGAGGGTTTGCCAGACCGATTGCACCAGAGCTCGGAGTTCCAAACACTTGCAGTGGAGGCGATCGCTCGGATTCGATTCGAGATGGCTCAGTTCGAGCCAGTCTCCCACAAGTTTGATGAGACGCTCGTTTTCTTGTAGGAGGCGATCGACCCAACTTTGAACCGAAGGATCGACGCGACTTTGCAAGGCTTCGACCACGAGGTGAATCGATGTCAGAGGCGTACGTAGTTCGTGGGTGAGGTCAGAAAGCCACCGATCTCGCGATCTCGCGAGATCGGCGATGGGTTGGCGATTTTCTAAAAATACGCCGACATATCCATCGCTCAGGGGAAAGGTATGGCTGCGCAGAGCCAAGGAATTTTGCACTTGAGGCTCCTCGACATCGGCACTAACGGGATGAAAGATCCAATCTCGCTGTTTGGGTTGCTGGCGATCGCGAGTGAGTTCGATGAGGCGATCGAGTTCGTAGGAACGGACGAGTTTGAGTAACAGGCACGAGTCTCCCGATTGCCAGCGATCGATTTTCAAGAGCGATCGAGCTTTATCGTTACACCAGCACAGTTGATTGTCTTCATCGACTTGCAGATAGCCAAACGGTGCATCTCGCAGAATTTGCTGCCAATATTCGAGCGAATTTTCCAATTCTTCTCGTTCGTAACGCTCTAAAGCAATTCCCCGGCGTAATTGCGACCAAAGAGACATCGAATCGTCTGGGAGAGTGCGATATAAATCAGCGAGCAACTGTCGAAGTTGTCGATCGATTGCAAATTGGTGCCACAGGAAAAAGCTGATTCCGATAGCTAGTCCGAAGAGAAACGCCACGAAGGACATGCTGAATAAAAAAGAGGCAATTGAAGGTGGGTACTCCTTACTGTATCGGAATATGAAGTAAACCGATCGAACCGATTGCAATCCCCGATCGAGGATTCGAGAAATCCACTCGAGCCAGATAGCGACCTCTTCGGTGACGGTGAAGATATGGGTTCTCTAACTCACATTTGTTCCAAATTCATTAAAGTTTGGTAATCTACCGAACAGCGGGAAAAACATTTTTTTGTTATCTTGAGCTTCACTCTGTTTTTAATTTTTTCTTTAGGTATTTTTTTTGATTGCTAAAAATAGAAACTTTTTCTCTCCATTTAATATTGAGGTCAACCCCCACCTGAACTGATTAAAATAGCCTTCTTCAATCGTAAAAATTATTATTTTTTAATAGTTTTAAAAAACAGAACCTAAGATTTAAAAATTAGCAATTTTTGATTGAGTCGCTCGGGATCAAGCAATAAATTTCGATCGGCAAAAATTTTCTACAAAAGCTGACCCGATTTCCGATAAAAAATGGGCATACTTCGCTAATTTCGATCGAAAAAATTGGTCTCGATCGTCTCAAATCCGATCCGCTTCTAATTTCTAAGGTGACGCTCTTTAATCTTTTCCTCCCTCGGTTTGTCAAGGTTTGATAAACCATCTAAATATTTTTTAAAGATTTTATAAAAAAAATACCCAATCGCTAAAAATCTGCTAAATTTCTAGCAAAGTTCTAATTTTGTAATCTCACCAATACTACGTAATAATACGTATTGTAAAATACAAATTTAAAAGAGTATTCAGTGATATTACGGAATTAGCAACTGCATCGTCGTGAGACCCCAAAAATAGTGATAAATTGCTACTGATGCGATCGGCCATCGGGCTGAGCATCCAGATCGCCAACCTTTTGAAATGGTATTAAAGTCATCAATAGGTTGTTTTGAATTCGAGCGATCGACCAAGAAGCTCGTTTAGGTATTTGAAGGAGCATCGCCAGCTTAAAGGGAAGTACGTGGCTTGCGATCTCTAGCTACGATATGGGGCGCGATTGCCAGATGAGCGATCGCACGATCTCTATCACCAAAAATAAAGCAGTCGGCCAGGATGCAAAATATGACTTGCTACCAACCCTTTCAAAAACTTTACCCGCTAAGTTTGTTGTCAAAGTCTGTCGAGCGTCAGTATCGTGGGGGCTTGCAGGTTTACGACGGCTCGGTGACTTGGTTGGTCTATTTAGAAGTGGGGGGTCCCCTCTATGCCACGAATTCCATCGAGCCGTTCGAGCGTCTCGATCGCCATTTGTGCAACCTTACCCCCCAGGTTCCCACCAGCGTCATGCGCGGGCAAATTCGGTGGCTGTTCGGAGCGCCTCAAAACGCACCGAGCGATTGCCTTTCAGATTATCAGGCCATTTGCTGGTTGGTGCAAAATCACTACCTCAACACCGAACAAGCCGCCCAACTCGTCGAAGCAATTTCCAAGGAAGCCATCGACACCCTACTGGCGGTGCGCGAAGGGACCTACCAATTTATCGAACTCCCGGAGATTGCCAAGCTGCCGAAATTTTGCCGGTTCAACCTCCACGATTTAGTCAAAAAAAGCCCCGACACCCCTTCGGACACTCCGATCTCGCCGCCCAAATTGGGCTTAACCGATGCACCGGGACCCTCTCTTGCATCTCCCCAACTGTTCCTCGAACCCCATCGGTTATCGCCTTCGACGGGAATTTCTTCGCCGCCATCGACGCACGAGATCGCCAATCCCACAAAGGTCCCCGCGCCCAGTCCTGTCAAACCGGCAACCCCCACCCCTACGCCCAAAACAACCGAAGGGGAAACGACCCCAAACATCTACAAAATTGCCTGTATTGACGACAATCCCAGTATCATTCGGGCGATTAGTTCGTTTCTCGACGAGAAAGAATTTTCGGTTCTGAGCATTCACGATCCCGTCAAAGCCTTGATGCAAATCGTGCGCAGCAAACCGCATTTAATTTTATTAGATGTAGAAATGCCAAAACTAGATGGTTACGAACTGTGTTCTTTACTGCGGCGGCATCCGAGTTTCAAACAAACTCCGATCGTCATGGTGACTGCCAATACGGGATTTCTCGATCGAGCCAAAGCAAAACTCGTTCGCGCCTCCGATTATATGACCAAACCCTTTACCAAATCCGAGTTAATAGAGATGGTGCGCAAGCACTTACCCTAATGCTATATTTGTACCCATCTTCAGATGAAAAGTTGTCTTTACAATATAAGTCTGAAGCGATGAAAAATGTCCGACGTGAGTGAAACGCGAATGGCTACAATCCTCATCGTAGAAGATACTCCTTCCGAACTCGAATTAATCACCAACTATCTCAAGAGAAGCGGTTATACCGTCATTAGTACGATGGGAGCCAAAGAAGCTCTATCGATTGCCGTTGACAAGAAACCCGATGCGATCGTCACCGATGTCGTGATGCCGGGCATGAGTGGTTTTGAATTATGTCGAAGCCTCAAGCAAAATCCGGAAACCAAACAAATTCCGATCGTTATTTGTTCCTCAAAAAATCAAGAAATCGATCGCTTGTGGGGAATGAAGCAGGGTGCTGATGTTTACCTAACCAAGCCCTTTACCCAAGAGCAACTGATTCGGGCCGTCCAATCCGTTGCCCCTTAAACCGATGAATTCTTCCGCTGCTGCCATTACCTCCCTTCGAGAACAGTCACAACCCACTACCGGAGATCCCTACTTAAAAATTCGGCTGACCGATCGAACCACGGCCTTGCTGCCGATGACTTACCTTCAGGAAGTTTTAGTCCTGCCGGTGGCGCGACTGGCTCCCATGCCGGGGATGCCGCCTTGCGTGTTGGGATTGCTCAATCGGCGCAGTCGAGTCTTTTGGGCGATCGATTTAGCGCACCTGTTGCAACTCGAATCCCTCGGTGCCAATCTCGTCCAGTACGATCTCGTCATCGCCCGGGTGGGGTCAAACCCCCTGGCGATGGCTGTTTGCGGGGTCGAAGGCATCGTGCGCGCGAGCCGAGATAGCCTCCAATCTCCCCACGGTTCCGTCAGTGCGGGATTGGTTCCCTACCTGCGCGGGTGCGTTTTATTTCCTAGCGAAATTTCGCTAGTGTTGGATGTGGCCGCGATCGTCCGATCGCCCACCCTCCAACATTATTGAGGTGCGAAGTCCAGAATTTCTATCGTTTCGTTGATTTGCCGTTGGAGATTTTTGCTCGATGACCGTTCAATTCGATCGCTCCCTAAATAAAGAGCGGCCTCAATCCGAAGACGCACTCGCCTCAAGCGCGTCCGGCAACCCCGCCTACCCTGCCAAAAGCCGAAACTCCTCCCTGAAATGGTTTTACGACCTCCCCGTCGAGCGCAAACAGTTCCTCGGTTCCTTCGTTTCCGAATTTCTCGCCGTTCTGGGAATCATTGGGGTGGGCAGCTGGCTGATCGTCTCTGGGGGACGGGCGCAGCTGCGAGAACAAGCCAAATCGGAACTCGCGGCGAGCCAGGCCAACTACAACATCAAAATCAATCAGATGGGGTTCGGCTTTCGGGGACAGTCCGATAACGCCGCCATCATCGAAGCTGCCCGCAGCGCCACCCAAGGGGAAGAGATCGACCCAGAAGTGGGCGATCGGGTTCGAAATATTCTCAAAAACGAAATTCAAGCCCGGAACATCGAGTACGCCACCCTGGTGGGTAAAGATTTAAAAATTATTGCCAGCGCCAACGCCAACCGAGTCGGGCAAACCTTCAATCCCAACGACTTGGTGAGTAAAGTCCTCGCCGATCCCGAGCAACTCAAAGCCACGGCGATCGTCCCCTGGGAAGACCTGAAAAAAGAATCGTCCCCCCTCCCCGAAGGCTTTGCCGATAGCGATGCCCTGATTCGCTACACCGCGACCCCGGTAACGCCTTTGGGCAGCCAAACGGTGCTGGGGGTGCTCGTGTCTGGGGACATCGTCAACGGCAAACTCCCCATTGCCGAAAAAACCCTCAACGAGTTTAACGCTGGATACAGCGGCGTGTACCAGTACTCGGACGAGGAATTCCTCTTAGCAACCAGTCTCGAGCGAGACGCGAGACAACAAGAAGATCGAGCCAACGCCGAAATTAACGATCTCTCCCTGCTCGAAGCCGCCATTGCCAATCCCGAAGAAGTCATCACCCAGCGCGTCCGGCAAGGTTACCGAACCTATACCACCGCCGCCATGGCCTTGACGGATATCAACGATAAACCCGTGGGGGTTCTGGTGCGGGGAACCCCGGAAACGGCCCTCAACCAACTCCTGGGTAACAGCTTGCAACTGCAACTGCTCGTGGCCACCGTAGCGATCGTCCTCAACTTCATCCTGTCGAAGCTGCTGGGGGGAACCATCTCCAAACCCGTCGTCGCCCTCCAAAAAACCACCGATGAGTTCGCGCGGGGGAATCGCCAAACGCGAGCGGAAGTTTGGGCCAATGACGAAATCGGGCAACTGGCGAGAACCTTCAACGCCCTGGCCGATAACCTCAACGCTCAAGCCCAGCGCCAGAAAAAGGAAACGGAGCGAGAGCGGACCATCGCCCAAATCACCACCCGCATCCGGGAATCCCTCGATCGCGATCGGATCTTCGAGATTACCGTCAACCGCACCCGCGAAGCCCTCAGGGCCGATCGCACCCTCATCTATTTATTCGACGAGAACTGGCAGGGAACCATCGTCGCCGAATCCGTTCTCGAAGCCTGGCCCGAAGCCTTGGGAGCGCGGATCGCCGATCCCTGTTTCGCCCAAAACTACGCCGAGAAATACAAGCTCGGACGAGTCCAAGCCACCAACGACATCCTCAACGCCGATCTCACCGACTGCCACCTGAACCAGCTCAAACCCTTCTCCGTGCGCGCCAACCTGGTTGCCCCCATCGTCGTCGACGAACAACTGCTCGGCTTGCTCGTCTCCCATCAATGTTCCGGTCCCCGGGACTGGCAGCCCAACGAAATCGAAATTGCTCGGGCGATCGCCATCCAACTCGGTTACGCCCTCGAACAAGCCGAACTCCTCCGCCAACGGGAACAAGCTCGCCAAGCCGCCGAAGCTTCATCCGAAGAGCGCCGCCAGCAACAAGAAGCCCTGCAACTGCAACTGATTAACCTGCTCGGAGATATTGAAGGGGCCGCCAGCGGCGACCTCACCGTGCGCGCCGACGTGACAGCCGGGGATTTGGGCACCGTCGCCGACTTCTTCAACTCGATCGTGGAAAGCTTGCGGCAAATCGTTACCCAGGTGAAACAATCGGCCACCCAAGTGAACGCCTCCCTGGGAGAAAACGAAGGCGCCATCCGCCAACTGAGCTTGGAAGCCCTCAAACAAGCCCAAGACACCACCCGGACCCTCGATTCCGTCGAAGAAATGACCGCCTCGATTCAATCGGTAGCCAGCAGCGCCCGTCAGGCGGCGGAAGTGGCTCGCAGTGCCTCCACCACCGCCCAAACCAGCACCGATGCCATGGATCGCACCGTGGACAACATTTTGAACCTGCGCGAAACCGTCGCCGAAACCGCCAAAAAAGTGAAGCGCCTCGGGGAATCTTCCCAGCAAATTTCGAGAGTGGTGTCTTTGATCAACCAAATTGCCCTGCAAACCAACTTACTCGCCATTAACGCCGGCATCGAGGCCGCCCGCGCTGGGGAAGAAGGTCAGGGCTTCGCCGTGGTGGCCGAAGAAGTGGGAGAACTCGCCGAACGCTCCGCTGGGGCCACCAAAGAAATCGAGCGCATCGTGGAAAACATCCAGCTCGAAACCGCCCAGGTGGTGGAAGCGATGGAACAAAGTACCGCCCAGGTGGTGGAAGGAACTCACCTGGTGGAAGACACCAAATACAGTTTGGGGGAAATTGTCGAAGTTTCCCGACAAATCGACGAACTGGTGCAATCGATTTCCAGCGCCACCGTCTCCCAAGCCCAAACCTCCCAAGCTGTTTCTCAACTCATGCAACAAATTGCCCAAGTGTCCGAACGCACCTCCCGTTCTTCGAGCCAGGTGACCGACTCCCTGCGAGAAACGGTGAAAATCGCCCGGCAACTGGAAACCTCTGTGGGAACCTTTAAAGTGGATTCCTAGAGCTAGGTTCGAACTTCAATTCCCCTTACCCGAATGCCCGAGAATCCTATGGACTCCAACAACGGTCGTAACGGTCTCAACCCGTCCCCATCCGGCACTTCCCCCACCGCAACAGTCGATCGATCGTTGCCCCCGCCAACATCTGAGATCCCCGGGCTTGCCCCGTCCGCCAAACCCGCGACCCCGCAGACCCAGCCAACTGTGGCGGGCACACCCCTCTACCGCCAGCTCTTAATTCGGATTTTGCCGGGGGTACTTCTTCCTCTGGGGTTTGCCACCTGGCTCAGTTACGCCCTGACGACGCGGGAAGCTGCCCTGGATGCCCAGAAACGCTTGCGCGGGGAACTGCTCGCAGCGGCGAAGGTGGCCGAACGCATTATCGTGGAAGCGGAAATCGTCACGGACTCGGTGGCTTCTAATCCCTTGATTTTCGAAGCGGCGCGGGAGAACGCCAAACGGGCCGAAGAAGAAGAGATCGTCAACCTCTCCATCGAGGAAGCGGAACGGCAGTTTGCCAATACCCTGCTGCTGAATCCCAGCCAGCCGATGAACGATTATCTCAAGCGTATTACCCGGATTGAGGAGATCGCCGAACTCTTTTTCACGGAAAAAAATGGCTTTAACGTTGCCTACAGCCAACGCACCTCCGACTTCGTCCAGCGAGATGAATCTTGGTGGGAGCGGGGCAAAAACACCCCAGGACAACTCCTGATTCCCACCTTCGACGAATCGGCTAACGTTCGCGGGATCGACATCGTCGAGCGGATTGTCGATCCCCAAACCGGGGAATTTCTCGGCGTTCTCAAAGCGGTGGTTCCCGCCCAAACTTTCGAGCGCGTCACCAGCTTCCTGTTGGAGTTAGAGGTGTTCGATTCGGAAGAGGCTCAGATTGTGGCGTTTGACGAAAACAATAACCCCACATCCCTAACTTCCACAATCGAAGAGACCGAAGAAGAAACGGGCGAAACCGTAGAAGTTCTCGGCGGGGAGATCGTTTCCGAACGGGCCGCCACCCTCTCGGATATTTACCTCAACCGCCAGGACGACCTCGATGCGGCCATCCAGGAAGCGGATTTTCCCATTGTCAAACTCCAACTCGAAACGGAAAAAGACGATGTCTCGGAGGTGGTGCTCGAAACGGAATTGGAACTGGGAAATCGCCTGTTTTATCTATCCACCATTCCCAAAACTCACTGGACGATCTTGATTTCCGTGGACAAAAGCGAAATTCAAGCCGCCGGACGCAATTCAGCCCTGTTGTTCGCCGGGGTGTTGCTGGCGGTTGCCGGTATCTCCACAGCTGCCATCGCCCAAGCATCGCGGCAAGTAGCCAAGCCCCTGGCGCGGTTGGTAGGGGCGACCGAAGAAGTAGGTCGCGGGAACTTGGAAGTGTATGCCGAAGTGGAAGGGGCCGCCGAAACCCAACAGCTCGCCAGCAGTTTCAACGCCCTGGTGGTACGAGTTCGCGATCTGCTATTCCAGCAAGTGGCCGAAACCGAAAGCGCCCAGCAGATCGGTCAAATCACTACCCTGATGCGGGAATCTCTCGATCGCGATCGGATTCTCGAAGCCGCCGTCAATGCCACCCGACAAGCCCTGCGAACCGATCGCACCCTCGTTTACGAATTTGACGAGCGGTGGGTGGGAAACGTGATCGCCGAATCGGTGGTTCGGGGTTGGCCGCGGGCTTTGGGGATGGAAATCGAAGACCCCTGCTTTTCCAAAGGGTTTGTGGAACAATATCAGAAAGGTCGCATTCAGCCCACCGCAGATATCTACAATGCCAACTTGACCCCCTGCCACATCGGACAACTCGAAGGTCTGGGGGTGAAAGCCAATTTAGTCGCCCCCATTTTAGTGGGGGGTAAACTCACCGGCTTGCTCATCGCCCACCAATGTTCTGGAACCCGGGCGTGGCAAGATACGGAAATCGACCTCATGCGCCAAGTGGGCATCCAGCTCGGATTCGCCCTCGAACAAGCCAACCTGCTCGATCAGCGGGAACAAGCCCGCCAAACCGCAGAAGCCCTTTCCGACGAACAGCGGCGACAAAAGGAAGCGATCCAGCAGCAACTCACCACCCTCTTGATTGAAGTGGAAGGGGCATCGGGGGGCGACCTCACCGTGCGCGCCGACGTGACGGCCGATGAAATCGGGATTGTCGCCGACTTCTTCAACTCGATCGTTGAGAGTTTGCGCCAAATCGTCCGGCAGGTGAAACAATCGGCGACCCAGGTGAATGCCTCCTTGAGTCAAAACGAAAGTGCCATCCGCCTCCTGAACGAAGAAGCCCTCAAACAAGCCCGAGAAACCACCCGCACCCTCGATTCCGTGGAGGAAATGACTGCCTCGATTCAATCGGTGGCCCACAGCGCCCGTCAAGCCGCGGACGTCGCCCGCACGGCCTCCACCACGGCTCGATCCGGGGGAGAAGCCATGGATCGCACGGTGGAAAATATCTCCAGCTTGAGAGAAACCATTACCGAAACCGCCCAAAAAGTCTCGCAGTTGGGAGACTCCTCCCGGCAGATTTCTAAAGCGGTGTCTCTGATTAACGAAATCGCCCTGCAAACCAACGTCTTGGCGATTAACGCCGGTTTGGAAGCCGCTCGCGCCGGGGAAGAAGCCCAAGGATTTGCCGTGGTGGCCGAAGAAGTGGGGGAACTGGCCGAACGCTCCGCCGCCGCCACCCAAGAAATCGAGCAACTGGTGAAAAACATCCAGCTCGAAACCACCCAGGTGGTGAAAGCGATGGAAGAAAGTTCCGCTCAGGTGACTGAGGGAGCGCACCTGGTGGAAAACACCAAACAAAGTCTGGGGGAAATTGTGGAAGTGTCGCAGAAAATCGACGGACTGGTGGCCTCGATTTCCGACGCCACCGTTTCTCAGGTCCAAACCTCGATGGCGGTATCGAGCTTGATGCAAGAAATCGCCCGAGTGTCCGAGCGCACCTCGGATTCCTCGCGCCAGGTGTCAGATTCTCTGCGGGAAACCGTGGAAATCTCCCAGGAACTGCAAACCTCCGTTGGTACATTCAAAGTGGATTCGTAAAGGGAACGATCGTGTCACAAGACAAGGAATTTGCAATCAAACTCCAGTTTCTCGATGAAGCGCAGGATTATTTGAGCACCCTCGAATCTGCCCTCATCGGCATCTCGAGCCGCCGAATCGATCGCGAACAAATCGACGATGCCCTCAGAGCCGCTCACTCCATTAAGGGAGGAGCGGGCATGATGGGATTTGGGATCTTGAGCCAACTGGCCCATCGCCTGGAAGATTCGTTTAAAGTGCTCAAAACCCAGCACCAAACCCTCGAAATCGAAGCGGAACTCGAAGGGTGGCTGCTCGCTGGAGTGGACTGCTTGCGCCGGGTTATTGACAGCGATCGCCACGCCCTATTGCAGGGTAGAGACCCGGAAACCGCCCTCGATCCGATGTGGCTCGATCGGGAAGCCAATCCCGTTTTCGATCGCCTTTACGAACGTTTGGGAGACCCCCAAGCGGACGATGCCGCATCCATGCTCTCCCCGGAAGAGGGCCAAGATGTGATGGCTCTGCTGTTTGAAACGGAGGTGGAGGGCTGCCTGCAACGGTTGGAATCGGTGCTCGCCGACCCGAATTTACCCTGTCTGACGGAAGAATTAGAAATTTTGGCCCAGGAACTGGGCGGCTTGGGGGAAATGCTGCAACTGGGGGCATTTACGCAACTGTCGGCATCCACCCTCCAAGCGTTAGCCGGGGAACCCCATCGAGTTCAAGAAATTGCCCGCGCGGCCCTGGGGGGATGGCGGCGTTCCCAAGCTTTGATCGCCATCGGACAACTAGATTTGCTGCCCGATCGCATCGAACTCCCCGCGCCCTCTCCCCAAGTCTCCCGAGAAGAAGAGATGGCCGCTTTTGAGGATGCCATCGACATTCCCCAAGTCTCCCGAGAGGAAGAGGTAGCCGCTTTCGAGGATGCCATCGACATTCCCCAAGTCTCCCGAGAAGAAGAAGTGGCCGCTTTTGAGGATGCCATCGACATTCCCCAAGTCTCTCGAGAAGAAGAGGTGGCCGCTTTCGAGGATGCCATCGACATTCCCCAAGTCTCCCGAGAAGAAGAGGTGGCCGCTTTCGAGGATGCCATCGACATTCCCACGTCTGTTCCCGAGGAAATTCCAGAAGATCTCGTTTCCCTCGAACCTCCCCAGCCAGCAGACCCAGGGACACCGCAAATTTCCGAACCGGCCACCTCCCAGACAACCCCCGAAGCCGCCGAAGAACAACCCCAACTCGTCGATTTACCTCTGTTCCCCCTGGAAAGCGAACCGGTGGAAGTGGCATCGGACGAACCGGAAGTAACCGTCCGCATTCCCGTCAAACGCCTCGAACAGCTCAACGATTTATTTGGGGAACTGATTATCGATCGAAACGGTCTGGACTTGCAACTGGCGCGCTTGCGAAATTTGGTGACCCTCCTGAGTCGCCGCACCATGGCTCTCGAACAAACCAACGAGCGCCTGCGTACCGCTTACGATCGCATTGCCAGTCGCTCTCAGAACCGGGCTGCGGCCTTCTCGAGTCTCTTGGGGAAAAACAACTCAAACAACAGCAATCGCCAGACGGGAGACAACGCTCTCTCCTGGCGATGGGAATCGAGCCGCGATGGGACTCGGCCGGACACGGGAGAATTTGACGTTCTCGAACTCGATCGCTACAACGAGTTGCACCAGCCCTCTTTAGAAGTGACCGAAACCGTCGTTCAGATTCAAGAGGTGACCGACGATATCAAATTGGGCTTAGAGGATACCGAGCAAATCGCCCGCAACCTCAACAAAAGCGTCAAACAGTTGCAAACCCGCCTCAATCAAGTGCGAATGCGCCCCCTCTCGGATGTTCTCGATCGCTTTCCTCGGGCGTTGCGGGAACTGAGCCTGCAACACGGTAAATCCGTGGAGTTGAGAGTGACTGGGGGGAATACCCTCGTCGATCGCAATATCTTGGAAGTGCTCAAAGATCCCCTGCTGCATTTGTTGCGCAATGCCTTCGACCACGGCATCGAAGACCCCGAAACCCGCAGAACCAACGGCAAACCGGAAACGGGCACGATCGAAATTCGCGCCACCCATCGCAGCAACCGAACGTTAATTTCCCTTCGGGACGATGGGGCGGGCATTCCCCTCGATCGCCTGCGAGATCGAGCCACGCAAATGGGTCTGGATGCGGAACTTCTCGATGCGGCAACCGATCGGGAACTGCTCTCGTTGATTTTCGAGCCGGGATTCAGCACTAAAGACCAAGTCACCGACCTTTCCGGTCGGGGTGTGGGCATGGATGTCGTGCGCAATAACCTCAAAAAAGTGCAAGGGGACATTCAGGTGGATACCCAACCGGGGGTGGGCACCACATTTTCTCTGATGGTTCCGTTTACCCTCTCGGTGACGCGGGTGCTGGTGGTTGAAAGTGGCGGCATGCTGCTGGCCTTCCCCAGCGATACCATCCAAGAAATTCTACCCCTGCGATCGGGACAAACCCTCGCGAGTGCTGGATCGGAAGTCCTCAACCTCGAAGGCACGATGGTTCAGCTCGTCCGTCCGGAGCGTTGGTTCGAGTTTCGCTGCCCCCACCAGTTCGTCGAACTCGAAGCCCCCCCCACCATTAACACCCCCAGCGTCCTGATTTCCGAGCGGGACAACCAATTGGTGGGGCTTGCCATCGATCGATGCTGGGGGGAACGAGAAGTGGCCATCCGTCCGGTGGAAGGCACGATTCCGCTGCCTTCGGGGTTTACCAACTGTGCCATTTTGGGAGATGGTCGCGTCGTGCCCTTGGTGAACGTGTCCGAGCTGCTGCACTGGATTACCAGTTGCGATCGCTCGTCGCAAACGAGCACCCCCGAGCCAAAACCGATCGAACCCACCCCAGAAATCGAGCCTCCCATCCTACCGCCAACCCAAAATACGATTTTAATCGTTGATGACTCGATTAACGTGCGTCGTTTCCTCGCCTTAACCCTCGAAAAAGCCGGATATCGGGTGGAACAGGCTAAAGATGGCCGCGATGCGGTGGAAAAACTCTTGTCCGGAGTCCAGGTCCAAGCAGCCATCTGCGATATTGAAATGCCGCGCCTCGATGGGTACGGCTTTTTAGCTCAGGTCAAATCAAATGCCCAGTTCAAAGATTTACCGGTGATGATGCTGACCTCCCGGACGAGCGAAAAACATCGCCGCCTGGCGACGAGCTTGGGTGCAACTGCCTATTTTTCGAAACCGTATAACGAGCGTGCTTTACTCCAAGCCCTCGAAACCTCTCTGGAATTGGTTCTGGCACTTTAACATCGAGTTCGGTTCAAGACGTCTAATTTCGATCGAGGTGAGCATCGGGGAGCGGAGGGAGCGTAGGGAGCATCTGAAGAGAATTAGAGAAGAGATCGATCGGGTCGCGCTTAATTGTCGCGAACGATCCGAACTTGAGATCGCACCCCAACAGGAGTTTCACCCTCGTTTTCCCATTCGTAAACTGCAAAAGCATGAATTTGTCAAGCCCCAAGTCCCGGGCGATCGCCCTTGACGCCGATTTCGTCACCGATTTGAGTCGGGTCACTGGCTCGAAAGTCAAACCGGTGGGGATATTGTCCCCACGCCAGACCCCAACCCGAGCTCGAACCACTTTAGATTCGAGCGGCTCGAGATTGCCCGGACCCTTTTTTCGAGCCAACGGCTTTCTCGCTCCTCGTTTACAATGATTCGGCGATCGATGCGGCAAAATGGTTTAATCTCCAATATCTTCGAGTACCCTCAGGATTCCCACTATGTTTTCGTCTTCCTCTCTCCAGTCCCGAAGGACCAAAAACCGCGCCACTCAAACGACCCAACAACTGGTAACCTTCTCAATCCAACTCGAATGGTTTGCCCTGCCCATTTGGGTGGCTCGAAAAGTGATTCCCTTGGGCAAAGTGTACGGCAATACCCTGGAGACCGGCGCGGGTTTAACCCTCGATGGGGATTTGGAAGTGCCCGTTCTCGATCTCGAACGACGCTTGTTTGGCAGCCCCGCCGCCGCCGAATTGCCCGCTCCAGAAGTCCCTAGGGAAAACAAGACCCCTGCATCCGCTTCCGATCCAGAGGAACTGCCCGAACGCTATCTACTCATCGTTCAAAGCTCCCAGGGAGAACTCATCGGTTTGCCCTTGCCGTCTCAACCCGCTTTACGTCGATTTCCCCAGAGCGCTTTCAAACCGATTCCCCCCACCTATTTAGCTCAGGGTCATCTTGGGTGCGCGAGCGCCCTCGTGGTTTCAGGTCCGGACGCTCCGCCCATTTTTCTACTCGATCTCGATCGGCTGGTTCGACCCCAGTGGAGTCTACCGGCATCGGAGGCGATCGAGCGCGATTCTTAGGTTGAGAATCGATCGAAATGGATGCATCGAGCGGCGATCGAGATCGTAGCGCAAATCAAAAAAATCAGAATACAATTTTCACATCCACCTGTCATATGAAATCCGCTTAAATCACCATGATTGAGCATGAAGAGGCAGCGGTTGGATCCCTGATTAAGCCAAAGAGTTCGGACCCCGCGTCGGCGCAAGACGCAAGGGAATGCCGACCTAGCAAGGGAACGCCGACCATTGGCAAGAACGCGATCCGTGAATTGTTTGAGATTATGGTCATTCAACCGGATCCGAGCTCAAACATCTCTCTCGGGTTTTTGCCATAAAACCCGAACAGTGAGATTCAAAGGGAACTCGCGCATCTACAATTCAAAATCGCACCAGACTCGGGCTTACGATTCATGATCCGAATTTTACTCGTCGACGACCAAGCGATTCTTTGTCAAGCCTTACAGACTTGGCTGGAACGGGAATCCGACCTTGAAGTTGTTGGAAGCGCGCACGATGGCGAAACGGCTATCGAACAGGTCGAAGCGCTCAAACCCGATGTCGTCCTCCTGGATATTCAAATGCCGGGAATGGACGGCATCACGGTCACTCAAATTCTGAGCCAGCGCTTTGGCCAGACAAAAGTCATTGTCCTCAGCGGCTACGACAACGATGCCTACCTCGGCGATGCTTTGCGGGCGGGGGCCAAAGGCTATCTCCTGAAAAATACTGCCGCCGAAGATCTCGCGAACACGATTCGCTCCGTTTACAAGGGGTACTCTCAAGTGGGACCGGGGCTATTTGATAAAATCATCGCCCGCGTGGGGTCCGAAGACGATGCGGTCGATACATCGCCCCTGCCAGATTTAGCCAAACTGTCTCTCACCGAAGCCGAGTTCCAGATTTTAGTTGAGGATTTCGACGTTTCAGCGCTATCGAGCGCGATCGAGCGAGCTGTCGAACTCGATGCCCTCGACGAACTCTTAGCCCGGTTAAGCCGATATCTTCGAGGAAATCCCAATAATATCGCAGCGCTGTACCTAGCCGGTGCTGTCTCCCGACGCATGAAAGGTCGAACCCTCTCGGCTTTTCAATATCTAAAATTTGGTTTTAAAGAAGGGGTAAAGCGAGGATTGTCCCGCGAAGAATTGCTACTATTCTATCGGGAGGGCGTGACCCTCAAACCCGACGAAGCCTTTAACTGGCTCAGTCAAGTTGATAGTCCGTGGAATTGTCCCGAAGGTTTCCCTTTTCTTTTACAAGAAGCCGATCGTCTCTTTGGACGCGAGTCTGTTTCTTATCAAACGCTCCTCGCACTTTCAAAGCTGAAACAGATGCGAACGTTGAGCGATCGATATGCGGTTCTAGTAGAAAACCTCGCATCTCTCGGGCAAGGTTGCGAACGCTTGGGTCAGATGCTGAAGCTGTGAGATTGAGAACAAGATGGTTAAAAATATGAACGAGTTAGGTCATGTCGAGCAAGAGCTAGCGGAACTCCGCAGCCAAATGGAAAAGTCTTTCGAGACCGTTGATGGACTCGCTCGGATTCAGGAGCAGTTCGAGGGGTTGGCACAAACCTATGGGGAACTCAAAGAATATATCGATCGAGCACAGGGCATTCTAGAGAATGCGACAGGGGTTGAAGAGCGTTTCGAGCAACGCTTTAAAGAACTCGAAGCGTCTTTAAACGATCGCTGGGAACAAACCCACGCCCAGTTATCGGATATTCCCACCGATATTCGCCAAGATTTAGAGGCACGGGTCGGTCAAAACATCGGCGATCTCAAACGAGAACTCGATGCAAAGAAGCAGGAGTTAGACGCAAAAATGGCATCCATTCTCCAAGAATCGAGCATTCAAGGAGAAGCCATACAAGCTCCGATGAAAGAATTTGAAGTCGTTGTCGATCAGCTGGAAAATCGCACCCACATTGCCCGATTGGCACTGCGCAATATGGAACAGCAAGTGCGAACCTTACGTTGGGCGACGATCGGACTCGCTATTTTTACGGTGTTGGCGATCGCGGGATTATTTTGGTTTGCCACTTCCCAGGGCAGTTCTGGGGAGAGTAAGCCCGCTCAAACTCAAACTGAATAGACATCGGGTGGAAAAGGGAGAAAGCTAGAAGAACTTCAGGACTTCAGCATAGATCTTGTCTGAATTTTTGATTTCCACCGGATGTCTAATGAGTGATGGGGTGTGGGGTGTGAGGAATATTCCTGAGAGTTGGCACAGCTGAACAATCTTACTCTACCCCAGCATCTTCTTTTCCCCTTCCACCCTCGATTGCCTCGGAATTTACCCCAAGCGATAGCCAAATCCTCGTACGGTAATAATATATTCCGGATGGCTGGGGTCGCGTTCGAGTTTTTCCCGCAGCCAGCGAATATGTACGTCTACGGTTTTGCTATCTCCCACAAAATCGATACCCCAAATGCGATCGAGAAGCTGTTCTCTCGACCAAACTCGTCGCGGAGAACCCATGAATAGCTCCAACAAACGAAACTCTTTGGGGGCGAGGTTCACTTCAGTGCCGCTCACGAGTACGCGGCACTCTTGGGGGTATAAGGTGAGTTCTCCGAACTGAAGAGCTTCGGGTCGATCGGGTTGTCGAGTGCGGTTGCGGCGCAGCAGGGCCCGACAGCGGGCGACGAGTTCGCGCATTCCAAAGGGTTTTGTCAGATAGTCGTCCGCTCCAATTTCTAAGCCCAAAACCCGATCGGTTTCTGTACTTTTCGCGCTCAGAATTAAAATCGGCACCGGGTTGCCTTGATGCCGAAGCAGTCGACACAGGTCTAAACCGTTAACCTGGGGCAGCATAATATCTAAAATAATCAGATCGAAGGGAAATTTTTCCCGTTCGACTCCCGGATCGTGAATCAAGGTCATTGCCACACTTCCGTCCGATGCAGCCGTCACTTGATAGCCTTCATCTTTTAAGCCCAAAACAACCATATCTCGAATTAGGTCCTCATCTTCTACAACGAGGATTCGTTGAGTTGAGTTCATTTTTGGTGTGGAGGTCTTGTGGTTGGACTCGATACCCAGCATAAAAAAAGTGGTCATTTTTTAGCACCACTCTATTAATACAACAAAAATTTTCTTTACGATCGAAAAACTTAAAAACGATCTTGTAAAATTTTAAGTTTTCGATTGGGTCTGGTTTTGACTGTATTGTTGGATCGATGGTCTCGGGTCCTGCGACCGAATTATTTCTACGTATTTCTGACAATTATGGGGTTTCGAGCGTACATTTTACCCTTGGATGAGTTGAAAACTCGTCAATCATTCCGTCTGACTACGTATTACTTACAAAGATCGAGAACGATTGGTATGATTTTGACTCAGTGAAAATGCTTAGAGTGTTTGGCGGTCCTGAATCTGAGTGCGATCGGTCTTGGCGATCTCAGTTACTTTTTTTGGGTGGACAACGGTTCAATTCAATGGAAATACTCACGATTTTTCCACCCAGATAGCCTTCAACGATCTGAGATGCGATCGCATAAGTATGAGTTTCGATCGCCAATTTTTATTTTTGATAACGTTTAATTTACGTAAACTTAAACTAATGTTAAACTTGCCTTTATTTACATGAAAAAAATTCTCACGCATCTCCCAATCTTTCAAGTCCCATTCATTTGAATCGAGACAGCTACCTCAATGGACCCAATCGCCGCAATGAGACCGAAAAGGGCGCGCACTGCGCAGTTTTCGTTACACATTCGTCAGGAACGGGGAATGGGTTTGGGGGGAATGGACAAGACCTGTTTCTTCGATCGTGCAAATCAACTGCGGGCCACAGCGCAGGGGGAGCACAGCAGAGGGGTTGTGCCATAGGCTGAATACCGATCGCTGAGTGCGTACTATATCGACGCAACTTTGACGCGGTGGAGAAGCCCCGTTTTCAGGCGATAACCGACATTCCGTACCGTTACCATTTGACCGAGTTCGGCAGTACCTTGGATGAGTTGGTGCTCCTGGGGATCGTAAGGGACTTCCATCCCCACTGCACCAATCGTTTCAACTCCCCACTGCTGCAGTAACTGTTCCACGGGCTTAACCAGGGGCAATAATCGCGTCGCGGGAAACTGTGGATTTTGACGGGCGGCATAGGCTGCAGACGGCCAATAAAACATCCAAGACTCGAGGGTATCCAGACTCGTTTGCTTGAATTCTTCAACTGCCGCCGTCCGTTGTTCGTCTAGTTGAGTTCGCAGGCGATCGTATTCTGCTTGCAGATGTTCTAGGCTTGCGGTTTCTGGATTTCGCTGGCTCTGAAGGGCACTTTCTGAGAATGTTGCGAGTAACGCTTCTAAAGAGATCTCTAAACTGCGAGCGAGTTTGAGTAAATTGTCCAATCGCATTTGGGACACTTGCCCTCGCCTGAGCGATCGCACTTGGTGTTCGGACACCCCCGCCTTACGCGAGAGAGCCAAAAAGCTAGAAACCCCCGACGGCTCCATCAACTGACGCAATTCGGGGGTGTAATCTCGATTCTTAGAAGCACTCATATTCCTTGGAAAGAAAGACGCAGGAAAGGTTTTTTACCGTTCTCCTCCATCATCCCTTAACTTTTGAGGGTTTTGGAAAAAGATAAGTCCCGTATTTTCTCTCAGGAACGAGCTGCGTGTCGTTCTACTCTTCAAGCAAACTTCTCAACATCCAGGCAGTCTTCTCGTGAATTTGCATCCGCTGAGTTAACAAATCCGCCGTGGGTTCGTCGTTCGCCTCATCGGCAACGGAGAAAATCGATCGGGCCGTGCGCACCACCGCTTCTTGACCGGCCACGAGTTGGCGAATCATGTCTTTGGCTGCAGGAACACCGCTGGCTTCCTCGATGGAGGTGAGTTTGCCGTATTCGCTGTAGCTACCGGGTGCTGGGAATCCCAATGCCCGAATCCGTTCGGCGATCTCGTCAACCGCCGTTGAGAGTTCGGTATATTGCTGCTCGAACATCAAATGTAGGGTTTGGAACATCGGTCCGGTGACGTTCCAGTGAAAGTTATGGGTTTTGAGATACAGGGTATAGGTATCTGCGAGTAACCGAGACAATCCTTGGGCGATTTCTTCGCGGGCTTTGTTTTCAATACCGATGTCAACTTGCATGGGTTTAATGGAGGTAAGTTGTATTTAGTGTATTTGAGTGTTTGCGATCGTCATCCTTTCTCACTATAGAATTCGACTGGTTTCTTCCAACGCGCGATCGCAAAATCTCTAGTGCGACGTAGCCAAAATAACTGACCTGCCCTCAACGAGTGAAAGCTATGTTTACTAAGCATTTTGCCTTGTTTATGACCCGTAGCGGCACTAGGCCAAGTGCATTTGCAATACCGAACGGGGGGCGCGTCGTACGTTACAGCGAATGGTTGCGTGTCCGAGGCGTACTGAGGCTTCGTAACGATGGCAGCCGGAAAAACCGTAATATTCTCCCTCGACTTCCAACACGTCGATGGGTTCTTGCAGTCCGATTTTGCGGATGGATTCCATCAAAGCTGCTACCTTCTGCGGGTCGTTGCGCCGGGGTAGGGGACGGCGAATTTTATGGATGGGAATATCTTTGATTTGCATGAGATTTGTCGGGTTGGGAGTTAAAACAAGGTGCTGGTTCGTGGGACGACGATCGAATTTTTACGGCTTCTTATCTTTAATCGTAACCATATTGACTTCGTTTTGCAAGTATTCAAGTATGCTCTCAGAACATCCCCGACCGCAAAATCGTTACAATCTACTTCAGGTATTTTTTTCGATGCCGTCGGGCAACATCAAAACAACACAAATATGGCAAGGTGTAAGAAACGTCAGGTAAAGCAGCAACGCTGGAGTCTCGGGTTAATGGTTCTTCTGGGTGCTGGCTTGTGGACTGGGACGAGTGCCTCGGTCAATTGGGCGCAAAACCAACCCCCCCAAGCTCTCGAATTGCAAGTTGGAATCGTCCAGCGATTTGGAGACGAACCGACAGACGAACTCACCCTGGAAGCACCGGAGGGCGATCGCCTCACGCTGACGTTTTTAGGGGGAGACGGTACACCTCAAACCCTGCAAACCGATAAACTTAAAATCCAAATCGCCTCACTCCCCAAAACCGAACCCACCCTCGAAGAACGCATCGTCCTCAGTAACCATCGCAGCTTCGAGAGTGCCGAAGAAACCGCTGCAGTTTGGAAAGCCCGAGGAATCGAAGTCGAAATCGCCCAACCCTTTCGCTGGCAAGTGTGGGCGAAGCGTGACGTATACAGTACTCCCTTTCTACGGCGATGGCTGATGCAAAGCCTGAAAAACCAGGGATACGATACCATTCACTTCGACAGCAGCCTCCCCCGGAAAAAACCCCAAGCCTATTGGGTGCTCGATGGCTATCGATACAATCGCGATCGCTTTGAAATTTCCTCCGGGACTGGGGTTGTTCGAGTTAAAGAAGGCAAAGAGGAAGATGAACCCTTTCATACCTTCGCCGGCAGCTTCTACGTCCAGCCCAACGCCCACGGCGACTATACCCTGGTCAATCGAGTGGCCTTAGAAACCTATCTGCGCGGTGTCGTCCCCTATGAAATTGGCGCCTATGCCCCAGACGCTGCCCTGCAAGCCCAAGCTATCGTCGCCCGCACCTACGCATTGCGAAACCTGCGCCGTTTTGCCGCCGATAACTATCAGCTCTGTGCCACCGTCGATTGTCAGGTGTACAAGGGGTTAGAAGGAACCGACGCGATCGTCGATCGAGCGATCGCCGCGACCGCCGGTCTCGTCCTCACCTACAATAACGAACTGGCCGATACCCTATATTCCGCATCTACTGGTGGTGTAACGGCTCCCTTCGATGACGTATGGAACGGTCCGTCGCGTCCCTATCTTACCGCTGTCGTGGATTCCGTCAGTGGCGTTTGGGACTTGGCGAATAATACCCTTGCCGACGAGGCAAATTTTCGACAATTTATGAGTTTGAAAGAAGGGTTTAACGAAGAAGAGGTCGATACGTTTCGCTGGCAGGAAGGGGAAAGCCTGAAGGATATCGCTGGATTTTTGAAGTATTACCTCCAGAAAAACAACAAACCGGCGAACTTCAATACTGTCAGTGAGGTGAAAGTCGTCGACCGTTCCCATGCCGGACGAGTCTTGAAGATGGTCGTCCAAACCGATACCGGACCGGTGGAAGTTCCCAATGACGAAATCCGCAATGCCTTCTATCCACCCATTAGCACCTTCTTCTATTTAGAACCGATCTACGAGGAGGATCCCGAAGAAGACGAGGCCGAACTCGAAACAGAGGAAAACGAGGCGCAACAATCGGAAAAACCAAAAACCCTTTGGGGATACAACTTTGTCGGCGGTGGCTTCGGACATGGGGTAGGTATGAGTCAGTCCGGTGCGTCGGAACTGGCTGCATCGGGATGGTCGAGCGATCGGATCCTGGAATTTTACTATCCCGGTACCCTGCTCGAACCGATTAACGATTCGATCGTCTTTTGGCAAGAACCACCTTCAGGACAATTGACAATTGACAATTGATAATTCGTTTAAAAGTGTTTCGGGTTCGGAAACCGCTCGAACGAGATCGCCCCAGTCAAGCTGTAGTTGGTACGATCGCTGACCGTAAGGGTCAATCACCGTTGACCCTGACCACGCGATAGCGAGACTAAACTCAGCAGACCAACTATCGATCGGTAAATGACTCGGTTACTCAATGTTAACCCTTGAGACTGAAAACCTCTATGCCGATTCGGGCTTCGGTAAGGAAGAGGGATGGAGTAAAATCTCGGCAGTCGATCGCTTCTCGACCATCTCCTGCGTAATCGCACAGCGGGTAACGTCTTTGCGAGAAGGCAACTCGTACATCACTTCGAGCATCAACTCTTCAACAATACTGCGCAGTGCCCGGGCCCCAGTTTTACGGCGGTAGGCTTCCTGGGCGATCGCTCGCAGGGCTTCCGGCTTGAATTCCAACTGCACGTTATCCATGTTCAGCAGCTTCTGATACTGCTTGACCAGAGCGTTGCGCGGTTGGGTCAAAATCGCCATCAGGGCATCTTCATCGAGGGGGTTAAGCACCGCTTCGATGGGCAAGCGTCCGATGAATTCGGGAATCATGCCAAATTTGACCAAATCGTCCGGTTCGAGGTGTTTGAGAACGTCTGAGGTCCGCTTTTCCTTCGGCTGAGCTTCTCCGGGTTTGATGAAGCCCATGGATTTCTTACCGATGCGCTGTTCGACAATTTTTTCGAGCCCCACAAACGCTCCCCCGCAGATGAATAAAATATTGCGGGTATCGATTTGGATGCAGTCTTGGTAAGGGTGCTTGCGTCCGCCTTGGGGAGGAACGTTCGCCACCGTCCCTTCGAGCATCTTCAGCAGAGCTTGCTGTACCCCTTCTCCGGAAACATCGCGAGTAATGGAGGGATTTTCGCTCTTGCGGGCGACTTTATCGAGTTCGTCGATATAAATGATGCCTCGTTGGGCCTCTTCCACATCTAAATCGGCGACCTGAAGCAATCGCAGGAGAATATTTTCTACATCTTCCCCTACATATCCCGCTTCGGTGAGCGTGGTTGCATCGGCAACGGCAAAGGGAACGTCGAGGAAGCTGGCTAGGGTTTGGGCGAGCAAAGTTTTGCCGCAACCCGTCGGTCCGATGAGGAGAATATTGGACTTTTGGAGTTCGACGGCGTCATCCGCACTGACTTTGCCCCGCATCTTGGACTGGGCAAAACTCAAGCGCTTGTAGTGATTGTATACGGCAACGGAGAGCACTTTTTTAGCGTCTTGTTGACCGATGACGTGTTCGTCGAGGTACTTCTTAATATCTTTGGGTTTGGGGATTTGATTTAAAGAAAGATTCGCCGATCTCGAGCGTCGCTTTTCTGGAGGTTCCGCATGAGGGGCCGATTGAGGAGGAGAAGGACTCGTGTCGAACAGCTCTTCATCTAATATTTCGTTACACAAATCGACACATTCGTCGCAGATGTAGACTCCCGGACCGGCAATCAACTTACGAACCTGTTCTTGAGATTTTCCACAAAAAGAACACTTGAGATGGGAGTCGTATTTATTAGACATAAGCTGTCTGATAGATTTACGCTGAGCAACCTTAAAACTCGAACCGGCACAACATACAATGCGAGGATAGTTAGGACGGAGCGATCGTTGTTTTGCTCGGACATCGTTGGGATACTTGGGACCCAGGGGAAGAAGACTTAATATTCTAAACTGAACTTCGATCGAACTTTATCTTGCCTTAAAAGTTCGATCGATTTTTGAGTCTAGGTCTCCCTTAGAGCGAAATATCCGCGATCGATGCATATCATTCTAGCATTTTTATCCCCATCCGTTGGGAAACTCCATCGAGGACGAGATCGATTTAGGCCGTCGCCGCTGCTTCCTCACGAAGGGCATCGGGATGGGAAATCACGCGATCGACGATTCCGTATTCTCGAGCTTCCTCGGCATCGAGATAAAAATCCCGTTCCGTATCTTCGGCAACGCGATCGATCGGTTGACCGGTATGCTGGGCGAGCAATTGATTGATGGTTTCCTTGTGATGGAGGATTTCCTTAGCGCGAATCTCGATATCCACGGCTTGTCCTTGAGCACCGCCGAGAGGTTGCTGGAGGATGATGCGCGAGTTCGGCAAAGCCAGCCGCTTCCCTGGAGTCCCAGCAGCGAGCAACAACGCACTAATACCGTAGGCCGCACCATAACAGATGGTCACCACATCCGGGCGAATTTGTTGGATGGTATCGTAAATCGCCATTCCGGCCGTCTCGAACGCCCGACCCATACCGGGAGAGTTGATATAGAGTTGAATATCCTTTTCGGGGTTTTCCGCTTCGAGAATGAGCATCTGAGCGGAGATGGAGTTTGCCACATCATCGTCAATGGGCGTTCCCAGGAAGATAATTTGTTCGCGCAGCAAGCGCGAGTACAAATCGAAAGCCCGCTCTCCCATGCCGGATTGTTCTACCACCATGGGAATCAAACCGCTGGGGCTGCGATCGCTCCCAAAGGGAGCCATACTGGTGAGGTCGTAGTTTGGGGATTGGGAGCTTAGCATAGACTCGATATCGGGATTTTAGAAGATCGGATGGAAAACACCGGCAGAATCATTTCATTCGTGGGTAAATTGGAAAATTTTCTCACGAAGCGCACTCGTTCCTTAACATTTTCCAAATAATTGCAAAGGAACGTTACTTATTCATTATGCCGCAGGGGATCGATCGCGGGAAGGGCGGTTACCCTCCATCGTTAGTTTATTCCTCTTCCGTAGCTGCAGATGCTGTCGGTTCCGCATCATCGGCCTCGGATTCAGACGCTTCCTCATCTGCAGATTCAGAGGAGAGTGTACCTTCGGGAACGTATTCGATCTTCGCCCGTTCTTTGAGCCACTCAATGGCGTTGTCCTTGCTTAACTCTTCCGTCACAAATCCTGTGAGCCGCTCCATATCCACATCTTGCCCGAGTTGTTCGAGCAGTTCCCCATTCCGTTTTTGAATGGCTTCATCATCGGGTTCGAGGTTGTTGGCGCGGGCAATTTCCTTGAGAACCAAGGTTTGGGAGAGGCGATTGGTGGCTTCCGGGCGAGATTTCGATCGCAGTTGGGGCAGCGTATCTTGGTTGTACATTTGCCGAACGTCGATTCCGTACTGTTCGAGCTGCATGGCTTGCTGGGTGAGAATCGTATCGACCTCTTTGTCGATCATCGTTTTCGGCAAGTCAATGCTGATATTCTCGATGAGTGCTGTGACGATCGCATTTTTGGTGTTTTGCGCGGTTCGATCTTCTGCCTCGGTTTTGAAGCGAGTTTCGAGGGATTCGCGAAATTCGGCGAGGGTTTCAAAGTCGCTTGCTTCTTTGGCAAAATCGTCGTCGAGTTCGGGCAGTTCTTTTTCCTTGAGCTCTTTGAGGGTTACCTTAAAAATGGCATCTTTCCCGGCGAGTTCTTCATTGCCGTACTCTTCGGGGAACGTCACTTGAATGTCCTTGGTTTCTTCGAGAGCCATCCCCTCGATTTGCTCGACAAACCCCGGAATTAACTTCCCTTCGACGAGTTCCACTTCAAAATCCTCGGCCGTTCCCCCGTCAAAGGGTTCGGTTTCTTCGCCTTCCGTTTCTGGCGCCAGACGACCTTCAAAATCGACGATCGCCACATCCCCTTTCTGTGCGGGGCGATCTTCAATGGGAATTAAGGTCGCCTGTTCGGCGCGACGTTCCTCGATATATTTATCGACTTTTTCGGGATCGTATTGAATTTCTTCAACGCGCACTTCCAACCCCTGATACTGCCCTTCTTCGAGGGTGACTTCCGGGGGAACGTCTACTTTTGCCGAAAATGTCAGGGGTTCTCCTGGGGTGTACTGACCCACCAGGACCTCGAAATCGCTATCGAGTTCGTAGTTTCCCAGGGCTTCGATCTTCTCACCATCGATTGCCTTTTTGAGAGCTTCTTGAATCAGTTCTTCGAGGGCTGCAGCTTTGATGCGTTGGCTGCCCAAGCGTTGAATGAGAACCTTCGAGGTCACTTTCCCCTTGCGAAACCCAGGGATATTCACCGAGCGCTTAAAATTTTGTATGGTGCGCTCGTAGGTTTTCGCAGATAAATCTGAAGGGATTTCAATTTCTAAGCCGATCTGGCTAGCGGGAAGTTTTTCCTGGGTGACTTTCATGGGTTGAGGTTGGTGTCCGATAGAAGCTGACCTAATGGCGATAGCGGGTATCGATTCGGTCAACTAAAGGGCTAGCCTACCTATAATAGCGGAAAATTTTCACCCCACGATCGTCGGTTTTTCTGGTGCCGATTGCCCCTCGGGATGCTCTCCTTAAACCGCAAGACTTCACAGCTCAAGTCCATCGATCGAAATTTTTTCAATTTCGGCTCTTAGGGTTGACCGAGTACCCGAAATCGACCCACCTGTGATATCTTGAGAAAGATGAAGATCGATAAAATCCAGAAACATTGCTCTTAAAATACAGATCGAAGAAGCGTAACGACACCTCAGACTAAGATTCGAGATAGACTATAAAATAAAATCTAAATCACTAAAGTATCGATCTAAATTCTGAGTCAAAAAAACCTAGTTATATAGAATTAGATCGTCTATTTTAAAAATATATAAAATTCTCTAAAAAAAGATTTAAGCTCGGCATTGGCGAGTTCCATTAAGTCGAATTTATCTCAAGCCAGTCCCAAAAATCATTACAACAAGCTTGTATCCATAAACTAGAAAATCTGCTATGTGGAGGGAATGAATTTGCCTCAAACCTATCGAATTGCGATCCTCGGTGCCACGGGTGCCGTAGGGACAGAGATTCTCAAAATTCTCGAAAACCGCAACTTTCCCATTGCCAGTCTCAAGCTGCTTGCATCGGAGCGCTCTGCCGGTCAAAATCTGTCTTTTGCTGGGGAAGAGCTGACCGTAGAAGCGGTCAGTGCCGAAGCGTTTAAAGATGTGGATATCGTCCTAGCCTCTGCGGGAGGCAGCATTTCCAAAACTTGGGTCAAATCCATTATCGAAGCGGGTGCGGTCATCATCGATAACTCCAGCGCCTTCCGCATGGACCCCGAGGTTCCCCTCGTCGTTCCGGAAGTCAATCCAGAAGTGGCGGGCGCTCATCGCGGTATTATCGCCAATCCCAATTGCACCACAATTCTGATGACACTGGCCGTGTGGCCCCTGCATCAAGTCCAGCCGGTGCGGCGAATCGTGGCAAGTACCTATCAATCGGCCAGCGGGGCCGGCGCGCGGGCGATGGAAGAACTCAAAAATCAAGCCCGGGCGATTTTAGATGGAGAAGAACCCGTCGCTGAGATTCTCCCTTACCCCATTGCCTTCAACTTGTTTCCCCATAACTCTCCCCTCGACGAACGCGGCTACTGCGAGGAAGAGATGAAAATGGTCAACGAAACCCGGAAAATTTTTGGGGTTGACGATCTCAAAGTGACGGCAACTTGCGTGCGAGTTCCGGTGTTGCGCGCCCATTCCGAGGCGATTAATTTAGAGTTCGACAGCCCCTTTGCGCTTAAGAAAGCACGGGAGATTCTCGCCTCGGCACCCGGGGTGAAATTCGTGGAAAATTGGCAAACTAACTATTTCCCGATGCCGATGGATGCCACGGGACGAGATGAAGTACTCGTCGGTCGCATCCGTCAGGATTTATCCAATCCTCTGGCGTTGGATTTATGGCTGTGCGGCGATCAAATTCGTAAAGGGGCGGCCCTCAACGCCGTCCAAATTGCCGAACTGTTAGTAAGTCGCAACTTAGTAAAACCGACAGCCCTCGAAGTTTAGCGAGCGTCCCCGAGGGCGAATTGAGCCATGGAAAAGATTGACGGAGTGCAGATGTAGTGGATTTCGGACGAGTTCTGACGGCAATGGTCTCGCCGTTCGATGTAGAGGGGAATTTAGATTGTGCGGTTGCCGAAAAGTTAGCCGCCCATTTAGCAGACAACGGTACGGATACCCTCGTGGTTTGCGGAACCACTGGCGAATCTCCCACTCTAAGTCCAACTGAAAAGTTGGAGTTAATTCGCGTGGTGCGCGCGGCAGTCGCCGGCAAAGCCAAAGTGATGGTGGGGACGGGTTCTAATGCCACCGATCGTGCCATTGAAGACACCCGAGCAGCGGCTAAGCTGGGTATAGATGGATCGTTACAGGTGGTCCCGTACTACAACAAACCGCCCCAGCAGGGTCTCTACAACCATTTCAAAGCGATCGCCACGGCTTGTCGGGATCTGCCTTTGATGTTGTATAACATTCCCGGTCGCACGGGCATTAACCTCGCCCCGACGACCGTTGCCGAGTTGGCGCAGGTGCCCAATATCGTTGCCATCAAAGAAGCCAGTGGCGATTTAGAGCAGGCGGCACTAATTCGCCGTCTGGTTCCCCCCGACTTTACCTTGTATTCCGGGGAAGACTCCCTAACCCTTCCCCTGCTGTCCGTGGGATGTCATGGGGTGGTCAGCGTTGCCAGTCATTTGGTGGGTCAACCGTTACAGGAGATGGTACGCGCCTTTGTCTCGGGTCAAACGCAACGGGCGACCGAGATTCACTTGCGTTTGTTTCCTTTATTTAAAGCCCTCTTTGCGACCACCAATCCCATTCCCCTCAAGTGTGCCCTCCAATATTTAGGCTGGGATGTGGGTAGCTGTCGTCCTCCCTTGAGCGAAGCCACTGATGACGTGCGCCAAACTCTCAAAGATGTTTTGAATCAGTTAGAACTTTTACCTTAAATCGCGCTTCTCTTGTCAATTTTTTCAATTGTTGAATCGATGCGGCGTTTTCTCGTCTTCTGAGATCCCGAAGGTGAGAAAAACTCCGCCGTCATTTTCACCTCCAAATTCCTCAATTGGAGGGTCTTAAGATTTTTTCCTTCGTTCACACTAGCTCCAACAACAGGATAAACATGAGTAAAAGCAAAACCCAACCCACGCTGAAAATTATTCCCTTGGGGGGATTGCACGAAATTGGCAAAAATACCTGTATTTTTGAATTCGGCGATGAAATTCTGCTGTTGGATGCCGGAATTGCCTTTCCCACGGAAGCGATGCACGGGGTGAATATCGTTTTACCCGATATGACCTATTTGCGAGAAAATCGCCATAAAATCAAAGGCGCGATCGCCACTCACGGTCACGAAGACCACATTGGCGGCATTGCCTATCACCTCAAACAATTCGATATTCCCGTGATTTACGGCCCCCGCTTGGCCTTGGCCCTGCTGGCAGGCAAACTCGAAGAAGCCGGAGTGGCCGATAGAACCAAACTGAAAACAGTGATGCCCCGAGAAGTGGTTCGCATCGGAAAATCCTTCTCGATCGAATTTATTCGCAACACCCATTCGATCGCCGATAGCTTTACCTTAGCGGTGACCACCCCCATCGGCACGGTAATTTTCACCGGAGATTTCAAAGTCGATCATACTCCCGTGGATGGGGAGAAGTTCGATCTCTACAAATTGGCCGAATACGGCGAAAAAGGAGTTCTGTGCCTGCTGAGCGACTCCACCAACGCCGAAGTTCCCGGATTTACCCCCTCCGAACGATCGGTCTATCCCAATCTCGATCGCGTCATCGGACAAACCCCCGGCCGCCTGATGGTGACGACGTTTGCCTCCTCCGTCCATCGGGTGAACATGATTTTAGAACTCGCCGCCAAACACGATCGCAACGTCTGTGTGGTCGGTCGCTCGATGCTCAACGTCATCGCCCACGCCCGCAACCTCGGCTATATCAAGTGTCGCGACGATTTATTCAAACCCATTCACGAAGCCTCCAAGCTTCCCGACGAAAAGGTACTCATTCTGTGTACCGGTTCTCAAGGGGAATCCTTGGCTGCGATGAGCCGAATCTCCCGAGGCGATCACCGACAAATTAAAATCAAACCCGGAGATACCATCGTCTTCTCCGCCAACCCCATCCCCGGCAATACCATCGCCGTCGTGAATGTCATCGACGAACTGATGAAACTCGGGGCCAATGTCGTCTACGGCCGCCGTCAGGGATTGCACGTTTCCGGTCACGGGTGCCAAGAAGACCACAAGTTGATGCTTGCCCTGACCCGACCCAAGTTCTTCATGCCCGTTCATGGAGAGCATCGGATGTTGGTGCAGCACTGCAAAACCGCCCAGAGTATGGGGATTCCTGCCAGTAATATGGTGGTGGTCGATAACGGAGATGTGGTCGAACTCACCCAAGATAGCATCCGGATTGCCGATCGCGTGGCCTCCGGTTTGGAATTAGTGGATTCCTCCCGCACGGGCATGGTTCGCGATCGAGTTTTGAAAGAACGCCAGCAACTCGCAGAAGATGGGGTCGTAACCGTCGCCACGGCAATCGATTGGGAGGGCAAGCTCACCTCCCATCCCGAGGTTCACATCCGAGGGGTCGTCGCCACCATGGAACCCGCTCGGTTGAAAAACAAAATTATCGAAGACATCGACAAGGTGTTAAGCTCCCGGTGGAAAGAATTTGTTTCTACAGGCAAAGACGGGATCGAAGTCGATTGGGTGGGAGTCAAAACCCAGTTAGAGCGACAGATTCAGCGCACTCTGCGACGGGAACTGCAAAGCAATCCCATGCTCGTGTGCCTTCTGCAAACTCCCAAAGAACAGTCTCCCGCCCCTGAACAAGAACCCCAAGCCCCAGTCACCGGTCGTCGTCGGCGGCGTTCGACGGCGAGGGTCGCATCCTAATCTCTTCCGGAGGTGAGGCGCGAGGGATTGAGTTCGGGCTTCACCTCCTATATTCCTGTCGAATCGAGTGGGGTTCAAGAGTGACACCCAATGCGATCGATATGAATGTTCTCGAACTCTTGTGGGGATCGCGAGCGGGGAATAGAAAAAGCCCGCGTCTCATAGATATACGGCGCGCGTTGCGCTATATAATTCACCGTGAGGCGAGCATCGGGGGTGCGGAAAGCGGTCGGACCCCGCGTCGGCGCGCCTACGCAAGGGAACGCCGACCGGGAGAGAATTCGAGACCCGATCGGTGAAATGGCTCTCAAAGAGAACGAATCATCCGAACTCGATATTGCCTAAACATTTAGATCCGCTGTCCGAATATCTGAGATTTTCAACTCAGACTCACAGCAATAAATACTGTTAAATATTTAGAACTGGAGAACAATCTGATATGAGCCGCGCTGTCATTAAATTTTCTTCCGAAGATTGTGGAATCTGCCACAAAATGTCCTTTTTCGATGAAAAAGTGACGCGAGAGTTAAACCTAGATTTCGTGGATGTCAAATTACAAGACACCGAAACCTACCGTAAGTACCGCAAAATTCTCTTGGCTCAATATCCCAATAAAGAAGGTATGGGATGGCCGACGTATCTAATTTGTGAGTCTCCCGAGGGGGATTTTCAGATTTTAGGGGAAGTCAAAGGCGGTCATCCGAAAGGAGAATTTCGCACTCGCTTGCAGAGTGTTTTAGATGGAGCAAGTGCGTAACCGAATCTCAGATCCTGTTCGGTGAAATACTGATCGTTCCGGCTCAAGCGAGCATTGGGAGCATCGGGGGCTTCGGAGGTGTAGGGAGCAGTCGGACCCTGTTAAGCGTCATACCGTTTCTCCATGAAGCTGCGCTAAATTTATTCTTGCTCAGTAAGCTTTTGAGCGCATTTTTTTGAGGCAGCTTCACATAGAATTGGTATAAGACGCAAGGGAACGCCGACCGGGAGAATTCGAGAAACGATTCAGCAATTGCGCTTAATTGTTACGAATTATCCGAACTCGATCTAATATCACATGAGTTGGGCTTCAGATCGCCGTTCAGGGTCATGCCACGAGAGAACAAGCTTTTCGGGCAACGAAAGCATGAGGATTTTAGCTCATCCCGAACTGACGTTAACATAACGGCGAGGCTTCATCTTCGAGTTCCTGCTTTTTCTGTTTCAGCGCCCGTACCACCTTCTGATATTCTGCTTCCACGTGAGCAATAACCACGGTTGCATCGACAAAACGATCGATTTTCCCCAACAACTCCGAAGGTTCGATCGGGCTCGCACCCTCCCCTCCTTCGATCGCCGTCCCTAGCTCCATTTTCCCCAACTGTTCGAGCTGGGCGCTTAACTTCGATAATGGAAACGCACCGATCGCCGCACTGGTAGATTTGAGAGAGTGAGCGGCATCCTTGAGATCGACTGCATCCCCATTATCCAGAGCCGTGCCAATGCGATCGAGTAATTTCGGCGATTCCATCAAATACAGATCGATTAACTCCTCAAGGGCGTCAATCTCCTGTAAATCATGCAAGGTTTTGGCACTTAAAGTTTCTCCCTTGCTCTGCCAGTCAGTTCGGGGTGCCGGTGGCGGTTCTCGGTAGAACGCCTCCATCGCTCCTTCCAGATTGCCCCACTCGTCCACCGGACGGCATCGAATGAGCGCTTTAACCAACTCTTCCACGCGAATGGGCTTACTAATATAGTCGTCCATGCCCGCTTTCAGACAAACTTCCCGGTCTCCGGCCATGGCATTTGCCGTCAGGGCAATCAGGCGAGGGCGACCCTCTCGAGACCACAGGGCACAAATCTGGCGCGCCGCCTCCAAACCGTCCATCACCGGCATCTGCACGTCGAGCAACACCACATCGTAGGGCAGTCGTTGGAGGGCATCGAGAACTTCCACACCATTACCCACCACATCGACGCGATAGCCCATCCTAGCAAGGGTTTGAGTCGCCACTTTTTGATTGACCACATTATCTTCCGCCAGCAAAATTCGTAAGGGCAGTCGGCGGGCCAGATGAGGATCGAGTTTCGATGCAGACTTGCTAATCTGTTTGACGGAAATGGGTTGACCGCTGCACACTCCCACCAAAATATTGTAGATTTGGGACTGTTTGATCGGCTTGTTGGCAAAAGCGGCAAATTCGACTTCTCCGCGTTTGAGTTCGCTCAGGGACGTACCCAAAGAGGTTAACATCACCAATGGAAGGCTTTCTCCCCCAGGGTGCTGGCGAATCTTAGTTGCCAGAGTCAAACCATCCATATTTGGCATTTGCATATCGAGAATTGCCAAGTCAAAGCGCTCTCCACTCTCGAGTCGTTCTAAAGCCTCTGGACCCGATGCCACGGCGACCGTCAGCATGCCCCAGGTCTGAGTCTGGAGGGTCAAGATTTTGCGATTGGTGGGGTTATCGTCCACCACCAACAGCCGTTTGTTTTGTAACTCCGCGCGATCGTGGGGTTTGCTTTGGGGCAGTTCCGGAGCCTGCTGCACCACCGCGGTAAAGTAGAACGTCGAGCCAGAGCGAGGGGTCACCTGCCCGTTTGCCTGCGCGCCATTCCCCTCGACTGCCGGAATCTCGAACCAGTCCGGTGGATTCCCAGCAACGGACCCGCCGCTTTCAACCCACATTTGCCCCCCCATCATTTCCGACAATCGCTTGCTAATGGCCAATCCCAAACCCGTTCCCCCGTACTGACGAGTCGTGGAAGAGTCCACTTGACTGAAGGAGCGAAACAAGCGATCCATGCGATCGGGTTGAATGCCAATGCCGGTATCGCGCACGGCAAATTGCAGCTCGTACCAGGATTCGGTTTGCGATGCGATCGCCCCATCAAGCTCCAAGGTTTCAGAATTCAGTTCCGGGTTCGCCACCAGATACGGATGCGATTTCACAGAAACCACTACTTCCCCAGCCTCAGTAAACTTCACCGCATTAGCGACCAAGTTGACGAGAATTTGTCGCAAGCGGGTAATATCGCCTCGAATCGCCGGGGGAGTATCCGCCTCGAGTAAATACCCTAACTCCACCCCTTTTTCCGTCGCTTTAGAGGCGAGTAAATCCAGGGATTCTTCCACGCAACCCACCAAATCGAAAGGCTGGTTTTCGAGTTCGAGTTTCCCCGACTCAATTTTAGAGAAGTCGAGGATGTCATTAATAATCGTCAGCAGCGCCTCGCCGCTATTACGAATCGTTTGGACGAAATCCTGTTGCTCGTGGGTGAGGGAGGTATCGAGGAGCAATCCCGTCATCCCGATGACGGCATTCATCGGCGTACGGATTTCGTGGCTCATATTCGCCAGGAAGTCACTTTTGGCCTGTGTGGCGGCGATCGCTTCATCCCGAGCTTGTGCCACAGCCCGAGCCGCTTGTTGGCGCTCGATTTCCCCCCCGATCCACTGAGCCATCAACTTTAAAATTTCTCGATCGACGGCTTTAAAGGGTTCGCTCAGGGCACGGGTACTCGAAAAACTAAGGGTTCCATAGACGTGACCGCCGACAATCACGGGGGTTCCGATATAAGCTTGGATTTTGAACGGACCGTACTGAGGCGGTTCGGCACAACCGCAGACGAGGAGAAACTCAAAGTAAAGGGGTTCTTTGGCTTCGATGGTGCGGTAGCAGTAGGTTTTCTCCAACTCCAAGACATCCCCTCGAGCAATTCCATTACTGGGGGATTGAACTTCGATCGCCTCAAAGCGATTGCCCTCGATCCGAGAGAGAATACCAATTTCAAGTCCGAACCGCAGCCGTCCCAAGGCCAGTAATCCTTGCAGGCGCTCTTCAAAATTGAGCTGGCGCGATGAGGTGACCTTATACATCGAGCGAATAGAGGCTTCACTTTGGCGCAAGTCTTTTTCGGCAAGTTTGCGCTCGGTGATATCTCGCGACACCGATACCACTTCGATCGCCCGATCGGTTTTGGGATCGCGGATGGCATGGCTGGTGGTTTCAAACCAAACGTACACTCCCGATTTATTGCGAATGCGATAGCTCACCGTCAGGGTTGATGAGGGTTGGATGTAGCTCGCGCGCTTCGGTTTGAGGGTATTGAAGTCTTGGGGATGAAACAGCTCGTAGATATTTTTACCCACGAGTTCTTCGCTGGTGTATCCGAGCAGGGCTTCGCAAGCCGGAGAAACGTATAAGAGAACCCCATCGAGGGTGGCTCGGGCGATTAAATCCGTCGAGTTCTCAGCCATGAGTTGATAGCGAGCCTCCAGTTCCTGCCACTCCCGCTCTCGGCGATTGAGGGTCGCTTGGAGGAGGCGAACCGTTTGGCGCAAATTCGACAGTTCGTTGTCCGCGACCTCAGGCTCGTCTTCAATGTCAGTTTTGACGACTTCAGGTGTCACCCCATTTGCCAAAGCTTTGAGGGGTTTGTCCTCGGTAAGTCGCGCCAGCCATCGATCGGTTAGCCACACAACGATCCCCACGAACGCAAAACCGATCGCCAGTGGAGATAAATCCGAATACAAGAGCGCGCGTCCGTCAAATCGATCGGTACTGGGGATCCAGAGAATCGATGAGGTTGCCCACAGTAGTGCGTTAAGGGCGATCGAAATGACTCCCACCATCAACAGTATTTTTGTGCGTAATGTCATGAGGTTGCCCCTCAACCTGAAAATGCATGAAATTTCGAGTTGTCTTCAGTCAATAGACATCTGGTAGAAATGAGAAATCCGATCGATTTCTATTCCCTTTTCCCTTAACCCCGAGCATTTTTCCTCTAGATGTCTAATTGAGTTCCGCGCGATCGATGGTTTTTTAGAAGTGACTTAAAAGCAAACTCTAATTCGTTGCGCCCAGACAGACGACCCGATCGCCGAGAAGAAAGAATAACCTTGGCGAAACTCCAATAAACAGGGCACGCTCCCCCATCTGATATCCCAAACGCTTTTTCGCTTTTTATCCAATGCCGTGCAACCTACCTGCAAGATAACATAAAGGATCGAACCAAACCCGAAGGCGAATGACTCCCAACGACGATCTCAAGCACCAACAACGCTGGCGGTTAATTTTAGGCGACAGTGAAACCGATGAAATCGATCGAGATCGGCAGGGTTTCGATGTCGATGAGGAGGGAGATCGAGAAGCGAATGTTGAGCTAGACGATACCGATCGAATCCTCGCTCGAGCGATGAACGCACTGTATGGGGAACAACGTGACGGAAACCTGGCCAATTCCATTCCCAACATCGCCCGTTGGTTAGGGGACATACGCACCTATTTTCCCACTTCCATTGCCCGCATCCTCCAGCAAGACGCAATCGATCGATTGGAGTTACACCACCTACTGCTAGAACCCGAAATGCTGTCGGCAGTAGAGCCAGATGTTCGTTGGATTGCCGATTTGCTGCGCGCGAATCAAATGATGCCCCATACCACTAAGGATACCGCACGTCAGGTCGTTGGGGAGGTCGTCGCCGCCTTGGCACGTCAATTAACCCACCCCACCACGGCAGCCATTCGCACCGCCCGAAGTCGATCGCGCCACAATCGTCACCCCCGCCATCGGGAAATCGACTGGCCGCGCACGATTCGAGCTAATCTCAAACACTATCAACCGGATTATCGCACCATTATTCCCGCCACTCGCATTGGTTACGCGCCCTCTCAATCCTCGTTGCCCGAAATCGTCATTTGTCTCGATCTCAGTGGCTCGATGGCGACGTCAGTGGTGTATGGCAGTATTTTTGCAGCGGTACTGGCTTCGATCGAATCTCTGAAAACATACCTGGTGGGATTCGATACTTCGGTGGTGGATTTCACCGATCGATTGCAAGATCCCATCGACGTTCTGTTTGGGATGCAATTGGGGGGAGGCACGGATATCGATCGAGCACTGGCTTATTGTCAGGGACTCATTCGCACTCCCCAGGACACCATTCTGGTTTTAATTAGCGACTTGTACGAGGGGGGCAATCCAGATTCGATGCGACGGCGAGTGGTTCAACTCATAGAAATGGGGGTGAAACTGGTCGTGCTGCTAGCCCTTAACGACGAAGGCGCGCCGGATTTCGATCGCCACAACGCGGAGCAACTCTCCGATTTAGGAATTCCCGTTTTTGCATGTACCCCCGATCGATTTCCCGATTTGATGGCGGCGGCTCTTCAGGGGAAAGATTTAGCTCGATGGTGCGCCGATCTCGATTGATAGGATTCGACTTCGATCGCAAAAGAGGGAATGGGGGCGATCGTGCATGGTTTCGCCATGAGAATCGATCGCATCTTTTACGATCGCCATCGTCATCGTGCATATTCAATCTAAGGTCAGAGCTAAGTATAAATAGAGGATTCTCGGGGGAAGATTAAGGGAGCGATCGCTCTTGAATCTTTCCACTTATACTAGAGGCCCAAAAAAACGATTTCTAACCCCGAATCCGGGGTGCCATACCAAAGTCTAAGATGATGAAACGCCGCCACTTTCTTCAATTTGCCGGTTCTACTCTCGCGACTCTGGGGTTGAGCCAACTCGATATCGCCAGACACGGCGATCGCTACGGCAAAGTTCTCGCCCAAAGTACGCCGCGCAAACTTGCCCTTTTGGTAGGAATTAACGATTATCCCCATGGGGTTGGCTGGAACCCGCTCCGAGGCTGCTACACCGACGTACTGATGCAGAAAAACCTGTTAAAGTACGGCTTTGGCTTTCAAGAAGAGGATATTCTGGTACTCACCGACACAGATAATCCGACCAACGTCACCCGCGATCGAATCCTCACCGCCTTTGAGGAGCATCTAATCGCCCAAGCCAAACCCGGCGATGTCGCGGTCTTCCACTATTCCGGCCACGGCTCTCAAGTCTACGATCCCGACGCTCCCGACAGACTGAACGGCACGTTCGTTCCCATCGACAGTCCGATTCCATCGGAGGATGGCGGCACGGTCAACGATATCATGGGGCAAACTCTCTTTTTACTGATGAAGGCTGTCGATACCGAAAATTTAACGGTGGTTCTCGATAGCTGTCATTCTGGGGGGGGGACGCGGGGAAATATGACGGTGCGATCGCGATCGGGTGGCGGAGAATTTTTACCCAGCGACGAAGAACGAGCCTTTCAGGAAAAATGGATGTCCAAGCTAGACCTCTCGGAGGATGAATTAAAAGACCTTCGCGGTAATAACATTGCCAAAGGCGTGGCAATTGCATCGGCACAACGCCATCAACTCGCTGCCGACGTTCCCTTTAATGACTTCCACGCGGGAGCGTTTACCTATTTGATGACCCGCTATCTCTGGCAGCAAACCAATCCCGATGCAGTTTATCGAGTCTTAGAAAACATTCGTCGCAGTACCTACACCCTGGCCCTAGAGTCCGGTACCCATCAAGACCCCCTGCTAGAAACCAACCCCGACGAGAATCGCTTCCGACCGCTCTATTTTATCGATGCACCTCGTCCGGCGGCTGAAGCCGTGGTGACACGAGTGTCGGGGAACGATCGGGTCGATTTTTGGCTCGGTGGGGTCGATCGATATAGTTGGGAAGGCTTTAAAGAGGGTACGGTTTTGTCGAGCGTCCGTTGTGGCGGACAAGACCCGAGTGGGGAAGATTCGCGAATGCTGATTCAGCTCGAAAATCGCGAGGGGTTAGTCGGTTGGGGTCGCATCATCCAGCGTAACCGCTGCAATTCCATCCAACCGGGAATGTTCTTTCAAGAAGAAATCCGCAGCCTTCCCGAGCTCAATTTGAAGGTGGGTATCGACGATCGCTCCTTGGATACCGAATCGGTCTCAACCGCTCGCCAAGCCTTAAACGCCCAATCTCGCATTCAAGGGACTTCTTTAGGAACGGAGGAGGTGCACTATATCTTCGCTCGGATGACCTCCGAATACCGACAACAGTTAGAGACTTCAGAGAATTTACCCCCGGTCGGTAGTTTGGGCTTATTGACTCCCGCACTCAACGCGGTGGTTCCCGACTCGTTTGGGGTTCCCGGCGAATCCGCATCCGCTGCGGTAGAGCGGCTCGAAGCCAAGTTGCAATCTCTATTCGCGGTCTATCTAGTCAAACGGGTACTCAGCAGCAATACCTCTCGTTTGGATGTGGAAGTGGTCATGCAACTCAAAGGAGGCCAAGTTCAAGCCCCAGCTGTCAATACTCGAGGTCGGCGCGATCGCTCTCCAGAGGCAGCAGGTGCGTACCAAATCCCCGAAATTACTCAATACCGACCGGGAGACACGATCGAATTTGTCTTTAAAAATAACGAGAATAGCGATCTCTACGTTTGCGTTCTGTTAATTAGTCCCGATGGTTCCCTCACCGCAATTTTTCCCTCGGAGTATCAAGATCCCGTAGAGGCTTCTCGGATACAAAGTGGTAAAACCCGCATCATTCCCGAGCTAGAACTCGATCGATTTGAGTTCCAAATTGGCGATACATCCGGGTTTGCGGAAGTTCTGATTGTGGCGAGTAAATCCCCCCTGCGTAATGCACTCGGAACCCTTCAGGCGACCGTCGGTCGAGGTCATCGAGGACCCGCCATGGCTTCTGAGGAGATTGCAGATGCGTTACTTTCTGATTTCGATCGAGAAACTCGTGGGACTCGCGGACCGGCGATCGTGACCGTTCATGCAGACGATCGCGGCATCGATATGACTCGGATGGCGGCTCTATCGGTTTCCTTTGAAATCGTCCGGGGTTGAAATTATCGCAACCGCTATCGTAATTAGGATACTTGTGAAGGTGAGTAGGGGGGGAAACGGGGGCAGGGGAGGCAGGGAGGGAAAGACCACTGGTTATAGCAGTTCGCGCCCTTTTCATTACATATTTTCAGTCATGGGGAATGGGGAATGGGGAATGGAAAAAACCGATTTTTTCAAGAGTTTAAATAAACCAGCACGAACTGCTATAGTCACACAATTATCCGGCCGAGTCCTAACATTAGGCGCAGTTGCTATCAATTGAGTTCGATCGCCAGACTGTCCAGAATTTGCTCGACCAGTTCTTCTGGGGGGTGGGAAATATCGAGCCAGAGTGCATTTTCCGGTTCTTCTAGAGTATCGAATTGGCTCTGTAAAAGCGCCTCTGTCATAAAATGATGTTGGCGATCGCGCAGTCGTTGGGATAACCTCTCGAAAGTGCCTTTGAGATAGATCCACTCGATACAATCGCCATCATTACCAACGAGGATTTGACGGTAACGGGATTTGAGAGCGGAACAGGCTAAAACGACCGATTGCTTGTTTGTTCGCCAATTTTCGATCGCCCCGTGCAAACGTTCCAACCAAGGTTGGCGATCGCGATCGTTGAGCGGAATTCCCCGGCTCATTTTTTCGATATTTACGGGGAGATGAAAATCATCGGCATCGAAAAATTCCCAATCCAAACGTTGAGCCAGGAGTTTTCCCACAGTCGATTTTCCTGACCCCGAAACACCCATCACGATCTCAATTTTCATCGATCGCAGTGCGCGCCCTTTTGGTGACATCTTGTCAGTCATGGTGAATAGAAACAAAGTGTTGCTTCGCTCGTTTAAATAAACAGCGGGCGTTTCGCGATTTCTAAAGTTTAATATCTTGAAATTATCAACTTTAACACGACACTAGGAAAAAGCACGATAATGGGATACAGACACTATGTAAATTATCTAAATCTAGAACAAAATTAAATTGAAGATTCGCGAAAAATAGCTTCCTTTTCTAAGATATCTAAAAGGAAATCAGTATATCTATAATGCTTTTCAAAAAAACGCGGCGCTTGATTTTCTCGATAAGAATAAACAAACGGATTTTCACCTTCACCTGCATCAAAAAATAAAAACTGATAATCTTGATGCATCAGGAAGATAAAAGCTTTTTGAGGAAGCGGCTTTTCAAATTCATCATCACTTAATATCTCTCTAGCTGTTTCTTGTATGGGTAATAGATGTTCGAAAAAAAAATCAGAACCGTCCATCAAACCACCGGTTTTATGTCCTCCCCAGAGCATAAACTCGCGATAAGACTTAGGCAACGAAAAACCAATATTAGATTCTAGATAGTCAATCTCATCAATCGTACAAGGTTTAACTTTTTTGCGAAATATATGACCGAGCTGAAGATGCTTTTTTTTGAATCGATCGAGATACATAAAAAATATATCAAAAAATAACCACTAGCAGTATCCCAATCCAATAGAATATGACCGATCGCCCTTCTATTAATTTGTAGAAAAACTGACTTATCTCTTAATTTTTAGTCAACACAAAAATACTCCCTCCACTCCCCCGTCCAATCCGTAAATCTTCATCTAGATAGGTCGTATCCAACCAGTTGAGTTGGTCATCATTCACGGGAATATCAATTGCCGGACCGATATTTTCTGCTTCCACTTTACTAGCAAATTCTTCTGGACTTTGGTAATCGATCGCCCGTTGGAGTGCCAAAATACGTCGATCGAACTTGACACTGACTCGCTCTTCCGAAAGGGGTAAAATTTTCGCCCGGACGCTGAGAACACCTTCTAAAAAAGGAACACCCGATACTTCAGCAACGTTATAAAGTCGACCGGTTTGAGTGCGAATACATTGATAAATTTGCCCCAAAGTCCAAAGGGGAAACTGCCCTAAATTGAGCAAATCTTGACTCGTCGTATAGAGCAATCGCCAGTTGCCGTCGAGCAAATCGTCTCGTTGCGTCGGATACTGGGTAGGGTTTTCTGCTTCTAAGGCAGCGATCGCTTCTTCAATTGCTGTGCGCTCGATTTCTCCACTAAGCAAACCTCGATTTTGACCGGCGATCGCCTCTAATAATTTTGCTTTTTCTTTCATCACCTTTTCTGGGAATTAGAAATAGAGTTTAGGTGTACCTTACAAAATGCGAGAATTGCTATGATATTACCGATCGCTGACTACTGATTACTGATTACTGATTACTGATTACTTCTCAATCTGAGACCCCTTGTTCTGCTCGCAAATGAATTTTCGTTGAACGGGTTACTTCCACCTGGCTGTTTGGATTCCCGGTGACCGCGACCTCAGCCGGTACAAAATCCCCCTGAATGGGAACGGTATACTCTGGGAAAGCACTGGCACTTAGGGCCACGTAATTATCCGCTACCACCAACCCCTGACTGGGATCGTACCCCCGCCAACCCGTACCGGGAAGGTAGACTTCGGTCCAGGCCGCCATCTCAGGGTTGTTTGTGTTGGAAGGGCTTTCGCGATAGCCGCTGACAAATCGTGCAGCTAACCCAATCGAACGACACACTTCCATAAACAAGACCGCTAAATCCCGACTCGAACCACGTTTGGCTTTCCAGGTAATTCCCGGAAACCAGGGGGTGTCGGGGTCTCGATCGATTTTTTGACAAATTTTGTAGATGTGCTGATTTAATTTGCCCAGAAAAGCCGTGGTTTTCCCTTCCACTTTCCGAGTTAAATCTTGAGCCAATTCGATCGCTACAGGATCGGGCACTGGGGTGTAGGATTTGAGATAGGGTTGTAACTGAGTGAGTAAAGAAGCGGGATAGTCGATGGGTAACCGATTTGCCCACGGTTCGATTTGGGAGTGAAATGGGTTAATTTGGTGAGTTTCGATTTGAACGGTTGTCGTAATTTCTAAGAGTTTCGTCGCCGAGTCAAACCACACTCTCTCGAGGGCATTGCCATCTAAATCCACAACATCGGCAATTCCTACCGGAGAGGGTTGTATGTTGAGGGCAAAATTGCATAATTGCTGCAACCCATCGCTGCGGGGTCGCAACCGCAAAATATGAGGGGCGAGAAAGACCGGTCGATCGTAGGCAAAAGAGGTCGTGTGGCTGATATGGTAATACACGTTCGGCGATCGAAGATAAACTAAGTTTTCGATAATATCGCTCTACCCTGAAGATTGCACCGACTTGACAAAGCCGAAAACCGATCGAAATTCCGGAGTACTCTTGCGGACGTTTCCGATCGAGCGGGCAATCTACTCACAATGTACCATCCCTACTCCTCAAACACTCACCGGGTGTTACCCAGTATCGTCTTCACCCATCTACGAACACTCACCGGTTTCGATCGAGTCACTCCCCCGATAAGTTGATTGAATTTTGCCTCGCAGCCTTTGTTGGCAAATTTAACTCAAGTCACGGGAAAAAACTCAAGCCAATGACTTGTCCTATCCATTCCCCATGACAAATCTTGAGTCTTTCCTCCTTTCACCCAGTTTGACTCTCCGTGTGACTCTAGGAAAATAACGATGAATTTTGAGCTTCTCACCTAGCCCAATTCCAGCAACGAGCGACACCACTTGGCATTAACATCGGACTTCTGGAAACTCTAAACAACCCGACTGTAGAAAAATGAAAAGAGTCACGGACCCAAGCTCGCTCGTTCGCGAACGAGCGAGTTCGACGGACAAAAACGAACGAACTACGCTCCACCAAAAGATGGCAGAGAAGCGTTGGCATTCGATGGCTTGAAGCTCGGTAAATCTAGCTGTCCGGAAGAACGGCGAGAGCGCATTGCCAAGCGATAGCTGACACTTTGTAGCTCGGCGTGAAGCTTGCGATTTTCTTTTTGCAGCATTTCCACCCGCTCTTTCACGGGAGCTAACCGCTCGGCAAATTTCTGACGGTAGATTTCCGGTAGCTCTTGAACCACCTGTTCTAACATCCGAGCGCGATCGGTTAATTCTCGAACCGCTTGCCGCTCTTCGAGCAGGTGAGAATCCCGTTCGCTAATTTGCGCTTGGTAGAACTCCACTTGCTGCTCTACCTCTTCAAGCTGTTGCCGCAGCAATTGCATTTGGGCGTGATGCTGCTCGGAAACCTCGGGGTTGGGCGTAAAATTCGCATTCCCTTTCACGAGGCGGAATAGTTCTTGAGATAACTGCTGTACCAGTCGATCACGCATTTGAACTTCTTCTTGTAAGCGCGATACTTCGGCTTGCAATTCTTGAGCGCTAAGTGATTCTGCTGAGTTCACCGAAATACGACCTCCTCGGAAGTTTCCAACTGTTGCTAATGTACCATCTGCAACGCACAATTGTACGAGTGCAGGTGTAAATAATGTTGTAATTCGATCGGAAACGTTCAGATGGCAAACCCAGGTTCGAGGGGTCGATTGATTGTATTTGAAGGGATAGAGGGCGCTGGCAAGACCACTCAGCTCGATCGAACCCATCGATGGCTCTCGAACCAAACATTTAACCTAACATTCGAGGATGGGACTTCCCCGGATGTCATCGTGACTCGGGAACCCGGAGGTACGCAACTGGGTACTCAGATTCGCCAGCTGTTGTTGGAGCAACCGGAAGGCGAAACCATCCCGGAGCGAGCGGAGTTATTATTGTACGCGGCCGATCGCGCCGGACACGTGAGTGGGTTTATCGAACCCCATTTAGCTCGTGGGGCGATCGTTCTGTGCGATCGCTATACCGAATCCACTGTGGCTTACCAAGGTTACGGTCGGGGTTTGGATCTCAACCTCATCGAACAACTCAACGAAATTGCCACGGGGGGTCGAAAGAGCGATCTGACCCTCTGGTTCGATCTCGATCCGATCGAAGGACTTCGCCGCGCCCGAGTGCGTGGCAAACTCGATCGCATGGAACGAGAAAACCTCGCCTTTCACCAACGGGTCAGACAAGGTTACGCCGATGCGGCAAAGGCCGAACCCGAGCGCGTCATTCGCCTGGATGCAACGGGTTCAGCAGATGAGGTTCAGGGGCAAATTCAGACAATTCTCCAGCAGAACATGCCGGATTTTCCCTGGGGGAGGGTTACACCAACGTAATATCCAAAGAGGGAATGAAGTAAATGGGGTCGGGGAGATTGCGGAACTCGGCTACCTCAACAAATGAATCGCTACCGTCGGGATCGAACAAGAGGGTTGCCGTGCCCGCAGCCGGGTTGTACTCAGCGAAGAATTGAGAGATTTGCGCGTCGCCGAACTCCGAGGCATCGATAATCACTTTATCGCCTTCGATGAAATCGAAATCGAGAATGGTATCGACCCCTTCCGAGGGAGAGTTAAAGATAAATTCATCGGCTCCAGCCCCACCGGTTAAAGTATCTTCCCCGGCTCCACCCGTTAGCGAGTCATTTCCTAAACCACCCCGAAGAACATCATCTCCCGAATCACCAAGCAAGCGATCGTCGCCGCGTCCGCCGAAGAGAGAGTCATCACCTTCACCGGCCCGTAATAAGTCGTTATCGGCACCGCCATATAGTCGATCGTCTCCCTCTCGACCTAGAATCGAATCGCGACCGCGACCGCCATACACGGTATCGTTACCTGGTCCGGCAACAACAACGTCGTCTCCCCCTCCGGCGCGAATTAAATCGTCACCAAATCCACCAAACAATCGATCGTTTCCTTGTCGACCTCGTAAAGTGTCATCTCCTGGTAAACCCCGTAAAGTATCGTCTCCAGCACCACCTGTTAAAAGATTGGCCCCATTATTTCCAATTTGTAACACGATCTTTTGCTCCTGTACTGAATGTCTTGCAAGAATGTGGTTCTATATAGGTTTCTGCTTCCGCGTCACTTTTTTTCGGAAATGGGCAAAATTTTTCCGATCGCACCGCAGATCGAAAGGGTCAACCCCACACCCCGCAACATATTCACCATTCCCAATCTCGAACTCTCAAGCCAATCGATCGCCCTTTCATGTAGAATTTGCATCAGAAGATCTCGGCACAAAACGCAGAGCGGCCGAGTTTCTGGTAAGTTAACTTCATCGATCACGCTCGATCGAGGGTCCCCGAAGCTTGGGAGTTCGGTCCCGATTTCTACTCGAAGGTAAATATCCGTTCCCTCCCAGTTTCCACTCGCACTCGCAACGGCTCTAAGCGCCCTTCGTCCTCGATTGCACTTTACAAGTTGCGTCCGATCGCCTGTCACCAGTTCACATATACGGGAGAATCATGTCTGTCGATACCTACAGACCCGGTCTTGAAGGGGTTCCTGCTGCCAAGTCCAGTATTAGCTACATTGACGGTCGCGAGGGACTCCTAGAGTATCGCGGGATTCGGATCGAAGAACTCGCTGCTCAGAGCACGTTTTTAGAAACCGCTTACCTGCTCATTTGGGGGAAACTGCCCACAAAAGAAGAGTTAAAGTCCTTTCAACACGATATCCGCTACCATCGACGAATTAAGTATCGGATTCGGGACATGATGAAGTGCTTTCCCGAGAGCGGTCATCCCATGGATGCCCTGCAAGCCTCTGCGGCGGCTTTGGGCTTGTTCTACTCCCGTCGAGCCTTGGACGATCCCATCTACATTCGCAATGCAGCCATTCGCCTGCTGGCGAAAATTCCGACCATGGTGGCGGCATTTCAGCTCATTCGCAAAGGACACGATCCGGTACAGCCGTGCGACGATCTCGACTACGCAGCCAACTTCTTATATATGTTGACCGAGCGCGAACCGGATGAGTTAGCCGCTCGCGTTTTTGATGTCTGTTTGATGCTTCATGCAGAGCATTCGATGAATGCTTCGACGTTTTCGGCGATGGTGACGGCTTCGACTCTGACAGACCCCTATGCGGTGATCGCTTCAGCGGTGGGAACCCTGGGAGGCCCCTTACACGGGGGAGCGAACGAGGAGGTTCTGACCATGCTTGAAGAAATTGGTTCGGTGGAAAACGTCGTCCCTTACTTAGAGAAGAAACTCGAAACCAAATCCAAAATTATGGGATTCGGTCATCGGGTATATAAGGTGAAAGATCCGAGGGCGACGATTTTGCAAAACTTAGCGGAGCAACTATTTGAGAAGTTCGGTGGCGATGTTTATTACGATATTGCCATCGAATTGGAACGAGTCGTTGAAGAAAGACTCGGCCAAAAAGGCATCTACCCGAATGTCGATTTTTACTCGGGTTTAGTCTATCGAAAACTCGGAATTCCAACGGATTTGTTCACGCCGATTTTTGCCATTGCTCGCGTTGCCGGTTGGTTAGCGCATTGGAAAGAACAATTGGGAGAGAACCGAATTTTCCGTCCGACGCAACTCTACGTCGGAACTCACGATCGCTCTTACATTCCTCCGAAGGAACGAACTGGTTTGGTGTAACCCGATTCGGGGTCAACGGCATCCGCCATACCCCGACTTCAAACCCATCTCCCTTCCCGAATTCTACATTTTCCATTTCATACTGCTCGGATCTGGTCATCGACTTGCGTAGTTTCTACAGGAATGGCAAGCATCCACGGGAAATGCGCTCTCGATCGTGCTCGATGGCGTTGTGGATGATGAGATCTAGAGCCTGGAGTACTCTGGCAATACAGAATTCGCATCATATTGATGTAAATTAATCGAACAACAGGGTTTTCGTCGCGAGTGTGGCTTAAGTACGATCTCGCACGGGGAATTCATCCATTAGAATATGTGAATTCCAGAAAAACACGGATTCTCAAACGATACGATACCCTCTAGTCTGGTAACTAACCACTCTCGAATCGAGATTTCGAGCGATTTGAAGGCAAGCACAGACGATAGTCCGTCGAACTCACCGAAAGATCGCCAGCCAATATGTGTATCTACCTCGTCAAGCTTCAATATTATCTTGGGTTTAAAGCCTGGAGCGCACAATGGAATGGATAGGCTTAGGGATAATCGTCGCAGCGATCGGAGCAATTGTCCGATTCGGCTGGATGGCGTGGAAGCGACAGCGGCGATCGGCTTTGAATCTTGCAGATTCTTATTTCCCTTCGCCGCCAAAAAAGTCTGACATCCTCGCAACGACTCCAGCTTTGACCGCCGTTTCTCGGGTCGATGCTCCTAAAACCTTGGTTGAAGAAGTCGATAAGTATGCAAAGCTGCGGCATTTTCTCGAACAAAAGAAGTATGACGCTGCCGATCGAGAAACATGGCGACTGATGTTGCAAATTGTCGGTGCTCGCAAGCGCGGTTATTTCGAGCTTGAGGACTTCGAGCAGTTTCCCAGCAGCGATTTGCAGGCGATCGATCGGCTGTGGCTCGATCTGAGTGACGGACACTTTGGCTTCAGCATTCAAAAACAGATTTACCAAGAAGTTGAAACTGAATTTTCTCAACTCGGTATTCGCGTGGGTTGGGTGAATGGGGGAAAGTGGTTGAAGATGGACGACTCAGTCGATACTGTAGATGGTCCAAAGGGTCAGCGACCTTGTGCCATGTGGCAATCTCAACTGGTTTCTTTTGGTTTTTTGGGGTTGGGGATGTGCTTTGAGGTCTTTTTATCGAGAACCGATCTGTAATTCGAGCGGCGGACACCGCTTCTTGGCAACGAATTGATGCGGTTTCGGAAACACACAGCAGCGACCCGAGGGAGAAAGGAGACCGGTGAAGTATCCGGATCGTCTCTGAGAGTCTGCGTATGAGTAAGGAGCGGGTTAAGAAGTAGGAGTCTAGTCTTGAAACTTGGGTTTTAAATCGTCGCCAATAAACTCTGTGTAGCTCTTGCGTACTTCTACCGGGAGATTGAAAAACCACATCACGGTTTCCGACACTCACGAACGTCACAGATCGCTTGAAATCAAGCTAAAAATTCTGTTTCAGTTGTTTCGTCGTCAAAGGTCATTCGATCTTCTGCTGCAATGTCAACGAAGGCGACCAAGTCATACCCCCCCCTCACTGGTTGTTGCAAAGACCAGTATTGGGCTGACAGCAATGGTTCGTTCAAACCGCAGGCTCATCGATGCAAACGTAGAGATCGACATCCCTCTAAATGGAGTGAGGCGTTTTCTGGGGTAAGACTCGTACTTTTCGACAGATTAATACGGTTTCTCCTTGAGTAAAATAGATCGCCGCTAAGACTCCTTTTCCTTTTGGTTCGATTTCCCGAACACAAACACAATTGGGATGGCGATCGTTCATCTTTTCAATGGCTCCCTCGTCGACTTTTTTAATTTGAGGTTAACCGAAAACGTTATCAAGCTTTTCTTAATTCAGAATGCAGAATCAATCAGTAAAGAAATTTGTGAGGGCGATCGGCGGTAGGTTCGATCGAGCAGCGCATTTTCTGGGGTTATCTATTTCAATTATGGCCCTGAATGTCTTTTCCTACACCCTCGCAAGTTCTCTATTTATTTATCATGCTGGTGCTGAGGGACTGCCTCTATCTTATATTGCCATTGGCTTAGTTTCGGTTCCACTGTATACTGGGTTTTCCCAAATTGCCGATCGCTACACTCATGCCCGTACGTTTACTTATTTAGTCTTGGGCGGCATTTTACTGGTTGCCATCTTTAGATACGCTCTCGAATCTCCATCCTGGTTAGTCTACTATGCCATTTACATTGGATTTTACTTTCAATGGCGGTTACATCTCGATATTCTCTTGCCGAGCTTAATTTCCGACTATTTTACTTCCCGAGAGTACAACCATTACGTATCTTACTTGACAATGGCGCAGGGGGTGGGGGGATTGCTAGGGGGAGGATTAACTATCATCCTCACCACTCGCTTTTCAACGGAGGATATGCTACTTCTGTTACCCTTGATGTACGGTCTGGTTATCGCTCAGTTACTGTATCTAGAGCAGACAGAAGATCCTCTCGATGACGCTCGCATCCGCGCACAATCTAGCACGGCTTTAGTCGATAACCTAAAAGTTTTACCGCTACTACGAAAACGATACCCCATCATTGACTTCTTAATTGCCAGTATTATTTTGTGGGTAATTCTTTATAGCTTAGCGGAATTTGAGTATTTTAGAATTTACGCCAATACTTTTACGACGGAACGGGAATTAACTCGGTTTCTCGGGTTATTTCGTGCGGTGAGTGACATCTTGCAATTATTACTTCTTTATTTTGTCACCCGTCCCGGTCTAAAGCGTTTCGGCGTGGTCGGCATGAATCCTATTTATCCCATCACAACTTTCGTAGGTTTCTTGTCCTTGTGTTTGAGTGGTAATCTTCCCGTTGCCATCGGCTTAAACTTTAACAATGCTGCCTGGGAAACTGCGATTAATCAACCAATTTACACTCTAAATTTTAATGCCATTCCAGCCAATTTTGTCGGACGAGTTCGCTCTTTGGTCGATGGTTTATTTTATTCCCTGGGGTTGGCTTTAGCGGGGGCTTTGTTATGGGCTTGCGAATCCTTCCTCGGTCACTCCCAAACGATTTTACTCGGGACGATGTTAGCGGCTTTATTCTGGCCGATCCGTCACTGGCTCGGTCAAAGTTACCTCAAGTCGCTGCTGGCGATGCTCCGAGCGGGTTCCGTACGGCTCAACGATGTGAGTGAGGGGTTAGATCGGCTGCCTGACAGTTACGTCCCCCAAATTTGTCAGTTGCTCAAAAGTGAAAATCGCTCCGATCTCCTCCTGGGATTGCAATTGACCCGACGCATCGAGCGACCGAGCCGATTTATCGCCGAAATTGAAAGTATACCCTTTGAAGACGATGCGAAACTGCGTATGGCGGCGATCGAGCTGCTGAGTTCCGTTAAAGATGTCGGCATTTGCGATTATTTGCGCGATCGGCTCAAATCCAAGCGCGAAGTGCTTCAGACAATTGCCCTCGCCTCCCTCCTAGCGGGCCGCAAACCCATCGGCGATGAAGAACTGCGCCCCCTCGTCAATGCCCGCAGCGAAGAACTATTCGCCCTTGCGTGCGTGGCTGCCGAAAATGCTAAAAGTACCGATCCCCTCTTGAAAGCGGCTTGCCATCGACTTTGGCAATCGGATCTCGATGAAGAAACCCAACGTACCCTCATTCGCGGCATTAGCAGTACGGGCAATAAGAAGTTGATTCCCAGACTGCACCACATTCTCACCTACGCCACGGCCGATGCCACCAAAGAAGCCTTGAACGGTTTAACGGCCCTCGAACCCAAGGGCAACGAAGCCCTGGGGGAGCTTGCGGTTGCCGAACTCGATCGCCCCGATCCCTCGGTGCGGGTGGCGGCGATCGATCTGTTAGGAGCAATTCAAAGCCCCAGCTTTTTGCCGGTACTGGTGAGTCGGGGATTAGAAGATTTAGACTTTTCCGTGCGCTTGCAATCGGCATTGGCGATCGCCAACTATGGAGAATCCAGTCTATCCCTACTCGAAGCCTATCTCAACTCCCGGCGTCCGGAAATCGTCGAAGCGGCGATCGCTGCCATTGCCAAAGTGCGCACTCGCCGGGCCGAAAAAATGCTCTTCAACCACCTCAAACCCGATTACGAGGAAGTGGCGAGTATCGTCCGCTGGCGGCAGCAGATACCCCATTACAACGCCGATTGGTGGCCTCTGGAAATCGCCCTCCAAGATTACAGCAAGCGGTTGATTCATCAGGTTCTCTACGTTTTATCTCGCTTGGGGCACAAAACCACCCTCGATCGCGTGCGCCAAATGCTCGATGCCACCGACGCTCGCCGACGAGCAAACGCCATCGAAGCTTTAGCATCGGTAAAGCACCGACGCTTTGTCATTCCTATTTTGCCCCTGTTGGAATTACCCGAAAGCGATCGCAGCCCCACCAAAGACATTCGCGCTCGACTCCTCAACGAAGTCTTCAGTGCGAGCGATCGATGGATTCGATTGGGGGCGGTTATCGTTTTGGCAACCCGAGGTCGATGGCGCACTCTCGAACAGCACGCTCGAGATGAAACCGACGATTTAGTCCGGCAGGTTACCGAACAAGCCTTAGCCGCCTCCCATACGGGATTCGATCTCGATGCCTTATCCATCGGTCGGGTTCTATTCCTGAAAACCACCCCCGTATTTGGCAACCTTTCCTTAGATGAATTGTTGCCCATCGCCCGAGCCTTTAAGCTCGAAACCTTTGCCACCGATGAGACGATCTGTCAGGAAGGAGAAATCGGCAATACTTTATACGTCGTCTATCGAGGCACCGTTCGTAAAAGCCAAGATACTGGCAAGAGCAAAACAAAAATGGGGCGCTTGGAACGCGGCGATTCTTTCGGGGATTCGGGTTTATTCGACGAGGTTCCCTATCAGACCACCATCGAAGCCGATTCCTACTGTAGCTTGCTAACCCTCTCTCGGGATAGTTTCTACATTCTCATCGACCTCTATCCCAAACTTTTGTCGTGTTTCGGTCAAGTGGAAAGCCAGTAGTGGAGATGAGGTGTGGGGAAGAGGATTCAAAATAAAAAATGGGGAAGAGCGTTGCAACTGACCCATTTTTAATTGTCAATTGTCCATTCACTCTCCCCCCACACCCCACACCCCAGACCCCACACCCTTCTCCCTTTCCGGTACGGTTTCCACGAATTAGCACTCCAGTCATTAGAGTGCTAAATTCATCTATTGGAGAGCTAAACAATCGAGTAATGGCAAAACTGGTTTCATTCAAAGAAGATTCAAGGCGATCGCTAGAGGAAGGCGTGAATGCTCTAGCCAATGCGGTGCGGATTACCCTCGGTCCGAAGGGGCGTAATGTCGTACTTGAGAAGAAATTCGGCGCGCCGGACATCGTCAACGATGGTATCACGATCGCGAAAGAAATCGAGCTAGAAGATCCCCTCGAAAATACAGGCGCTCAACTCCTCAAAGAAGTTGCCTCTCAGACCAAAGAAGTCGCTGGCGACGGCACCACCACCGCCACCGTCCTCGCCCAGGCGATGATTCGCGAAGGTCTCAAAAACGTTGCCGCTGGGGCAAATCCGGTCGCCGTAAAGCGCGGTATCGATAAAACCATCGCCAAGTTAGTGGATGAAATCGCCGCCGTGACGCAACCGGTGGTTGGCGATGCGATCGCGCAAGTGGCCACCGTCTCCGCCGGAAACGATGAAGAAATCGGCAAAACCATTGCCGAAGCCATGGCAAAAGTCACCAAGGACGGGGTGATTACCGTTGAAGAATCCAAGTTCCTCACCACCGAACTCGATGTGGTGGAAGGGATGCAAATCGATCGCGGCTATCTCTCCCCCTACTTCGTCACCGACTCCGAACGGATGGTGGCTGAATTTGAGAACGCTCGCATCTTAATTACCGACAAGAAAATCGGTGCGATCCAGGATTTAGTTCCCGTCCTCGAAAAAGTCGCTCAAGAAGGCAAGCCCCTGCTGATTATCGCCGAAGATATCGAAGGAGAAGCCCTGGCAACCTTAGTGGTGAACAAAGCCCGAGGGGTTTTAAACGTTGCCGCCATTAAAGCCCCCGGTTTTGGAGAACGCCGCAAAGCCATGCTCCAAGATATCGCCATCCTCACCGGCGGGCAGATGGTTTCTGAAGAAATCGGCTTAAGCTTGGATACGATTTCCCTCGAGATGCTCGGAACAGCTGAAAAAGTCAGCCTGACCAAGGATAACACCACCATTTTGGCGGCTGCGGACGATCGCCTCAAGTCGGAAGTCACCCAGCGCATCGAGCAACTGCGCCGGGAACTCGCAGCCACAGATTCGGACTACGACAAAGAAAAGCTGCAAGAACGAATTGCCAAACTCGCTGGTGGCGTTGCCGTCATCAAAGTGGGCGCGGCCACCGAAACCGAACTCAAAGATCGGAAATTGCGGATCGAAGATGCGCTCAACGCCACCAAAGCAGCCGTTGAAGAAGGGATCGTCCCCGGTGGGGGAACGACGCTGATTCACCTGGCGGCAAAAGTGGAAGAATTTAAAGCCAATTTGAGCGACGAAGAACAACTCGGTGCCAATATCGTTGCCAAGGCTCTCGAAGCCCCGCTGTATCAAATGGTGGATAACGCCGGATACGAAGGTGCGGTGATCGTCGAGAAGGTGCGCGAAGCTGACTTCAACGTGGGCTACAATGCCGTCACCGGCGAACTCGAAGATACGATCGCCTCTGGAATTATCGACCCGGCTAAAGTGGTACGTTCTGCCCTGCAAAATGCGGGTTCGATCGCTGGAATGGTCTTGACAACCGAAGCCTTAGTCGTTGAGAAACCCGAGCCGAAAGCTGCAGCCCCCGACATGGACGGCATGGGCGGCATGGGCGGCATGGGCGGCATGGGCGGCATGGGCATGGGTGGCATGGGCATGGGCGGCATGGGCATGGGCGGCATGATGTAAATCGCCCCATCTGCGACAGCCCGTCTAAATTTCCCAGTCCGTCTGTTTTCTCGGATTTTACAATCGGGGTAAGGAGTTCTCCTTACCCCGAAAAGCTATGATTGCTTGTAAGGGGTTCCTTGACTCGATCGACCTTTGAGTAAGAATCAATTGGGTTTTCGGACTCGATCGGGTAAAAATCTCTAATGTAACCCGCGCAAATCTCCACGACTCGTGCGAGCGAGTGAGGGATGTAAGGGTCGATCGAGTATGGTCATGGGGAGGGTTAACCAATGGAAATAAACGCTCGCGATCGCGCCGACCTTGGCTTGGGTACGAACGGCGATCGATTTCTGACGGATGCCCGACCCCGGTACCCCAGTCACCCGTCACTTTAAATAGCCCATGTACGTCCCAAACAATCCAGAGTTGTTCGGCTTGTTGTTGGAGAACGCACCCACAGCCATGGCTGTGGTCGATCGCCAAATGCGGTACTTATGCGTCACTCGGCAGTGGTCGATCGATTTGGGATTGGGCGATCTCGATCCCATCGGTCGCTCTCACTACGAAGTTTACCCGAATCGGCAAACGGCTTGGAAGCGAATTCACCAACGCTGTTTAGCCGGGGATAAAGGACGGTGGCAAGAGAAAAATCGACTTCGAGCGGACGGTACGATTTCGATCGCCAAGTGGGAAATTCGTCCCTGGTATACGTCAACCGGTGACATTGGCGGTTTGATTCTCACCCTAGAAAATATTACCAAAACCAAACAGGCGATCGGCTACCTCCAGCAGACGAATTCAAAGCTCAAACAGTTCCTAAAGCTCAAGCAACAACGGTTAAAAGAAATCCGCCAAGAGTTGCATCGCGCCAAAGAAGAGCGGGCGCGCATCGACGAAACTCTACCCATGAGCCAAATCTCCATTAACAAAGCTGGAGATGCGGTTTTTTGGATTACCCAAGACGGACAGCTGTTTTACGTCAACGATGCGGCATGCTTGTCTTTGGGCTACAAACGGGATGAATTGCTCTCGATGACGGTACACGATATCAATCCTGATTTTCCCCCAGAAGTTTGGCCCGATTATTGGGATCAGGTGAAAGAATTTGGCTCCTTTACCCTCGACTCTAGACATTGCACCAAAGACAACAAAATCTTTCCCGTGGAGTTGACGATCAACTCTCTGCAATACAACGATCGCGAATATACCTGTACCTTTGCCCGCGATATTACCGAACGCAAACGCGCCGAGGCCGAACTCTATCAAGCCACTCTTGCTGCAGAGGCGGCCAACCAGGCTAAAAGTTCTTTTTTGGCCAACATGAGTCACGAACTGCGCACCCCCCTCAACGCCATCATCGGCTATAGCGAAATCTTGCAAGAAGAAGTGGAAGATTTGGGGCTTGAGGATGAAGATCTCATTTCCGATTTGCGCAGCATTACCACGGCGGGTCGCCACCTGCTGTCGATTATCAGCGATATCCTCGATTTCTCTAAAATCGAAGCCGGTCGGATGGAACTGTCGCCCGAACCCTTCGAGCTGTCCAAACTCATCTATGAAGTTGAATCTACCGTCGCGCCGCTGGTAGAGAAGAATACAAATACGCTAGAAGTAACCTGTAGTTTGAATCTGGGCACGATTTGCGCCGACCCGACAAAAGTTCGCCAGGTGCTGTTAAATTTACTCAGTAATGCGGCAAAATTTACCCATCAAGGGATGATTTCCCTGACGGTGAACCGTCAAACCTCTCCCTTTGGCGACCTCGGCGGTGATGCCAATCCCGATGCCGGCTCCAACTCCGATGCCTATTCGTGGATTTGCATTCGGGTTAGCGATACGGGCATTGGGATGAGTCCAGAGCAAATCGAGCAAATTTTCGAGCCGTTTACCCAGGCTGATGGGTCTACCACTCGTCAGTATGGAGGGACGGGGTTGGGATTGGCGATCAGTCGTCGCTTTTGTCAGATGATGGGAGGCGACATTACCGTCGAAAGTAAGGAGAAAGTTGGCTCCACTTTTATTGTCGATTTACCGGCGGGAATGGCAGCCGATGAGACCCTCAACGAGAAGCTCGACCTCAATGGCGATTTGCCCGCCTCCGATGGGTCAATGGTTGAAGAAGATGGTCTCATCGCCCTAGAATCGGAATCCGAGACCGAGATCGATCCTTGGGCGCTACCCACACCGGAAAGTCTGAATATAGAACTGCCTCAGTGGAGCGACCTGTCGGAGAATCTTGACATACAACCGACCCTCGAACGGGAAGAAGCCCTTCAAGGGAACGAATCTCTTGACGAAACGGAATGGAGTTTTTGAAGGTCGCTCGGCACTCAGAGGGTTACCGTCAAGTTCGTTTTCACATTTGAGGAAAACTTCCCGATTCACCTCAGTTTTGCTTAAGTCACAGCTCCAAATGCTAACTCTCGTGGATGTTGGGAATCGTGGGAAATTTGAGAAGGCTTGAAGCGATTTCGATCGAATATTATTGAAGATGGTTGGTGAAGTAGCAGCTGCGAGAAATTGACAAAAAAACAATAAGATGATATGTTAGCGCGAAATGTGTAGAAATTGTGGAGCGATCGAAAATGCGCTAGATTTGGCGTCTTTAAAGATTTCAAAACGACTCAACTCCATGAATCGAAGGTAACGCGATCGTCATGAAGCAATCGCCGTCCATGAGACCAAATTGTCGCACCCAACTGAGACCTGCCGAATTGCATCTGATGCAAACGAGCTAAAACTAAGGTACGGGTGGGAAATGGGCAACCGTTAGAAGAAGTCACCGCACAGTTCAAGTTCGAGCTTCTCATACACAGCATCTAATACACACTAGGCGTGAATTTTAAGTTTATATTTACAGACTTTCTCAAATCGATCCGGTAGACTTCCAACATCCAGATCCGATGGAGAAAAGAAGGTTTCGCGACCGGATGAGCCAGCATTCGAGAATCCGGTGGCCGAATGTACGTTCCACAGACCGAATCGTCATGGCACGATCGCGAGAGTTTTACAAAAACTCTTACACAAAATTGACTCCGACAAGGGGGTATAGGTGATAGGCTTGAGGGAATTCAAACGTAACGACAGACAATGCTGAGACAGATTTGGCAGCGCTTAGTCAGGCTATTTCAGCGATTATTTGGGAGATCGAGTCCGTCAGCACCAGCAGAGCGAGCGCCTCAACCTCTGCCCCTGACAGATGAGGAGTACGAACATTTCTTCATGCAACTCCTCGAGGGTGTGAATCGAGGCTGGACGGCAGTGGAAGTGACTCGTTTTTTTCAGGAGTTGAACGATCGCGCCATTGAAACCCAGTGGATCGTTTGGCTGCAAAACTTTGGCAGTGCTCTGGCGCGCTCTCCAGTGCCCCATCGAGAACTGGGATTGCGATTGGTGCGGCTGGGGGAAGTGGGAGACACCGCAGTCGCCAGGGTTGCCGGCGATATTGGCGCCCAACTCGTGGCCAACGCCCAGGAGGAAGAACCACCCGAGGAAGAACTACCCGAGGAAGCTCCCCAGGAGAATCGGCCCCCCATCGACCCCGAACCGGAACCAACCCCCCTCAAACCTCCCCCCGCCGATGATGGCGAAATGTTCTTCCGGCAAGGCTTGGAGTTTCTCGATGCTGGAAATTTCCGAGCCGCATTGAATTTATTCGATCGCGCCCTCGCTCGCAAGTCCAACCACCATCAGGCGCTCGTTGGACGAGGGGATGCGTTCGCGGGTTTGCAACAGTACGCCGAGGCACTCGACGCTTACAAGGGCGCTTTAGAAATTGATTCGAATTTGTCGGTGGCGTTAAGTCGCAAAGGGGATGTACTCTACGACTTGCAGCGTTACGAAGAGGCGATCGCCGCATGGGATCGCGCCCTCGAACTCGAACCCACCGATACCCAAACTTGGAACAACAAAGGTCTGGCCTTGGGAGCGCGTTTGGGACGTTGGGAAGAAGCTCTAGCGAGTTGGGATCGCGCCCTCGAACTCGAACCCCAAGATAGCGAAATCTGGTTGACTCGCGGCATGGCTTTGGGGGCGCTCGAATCTTGGGAAGAAGCACTGGCAAGTTGGGATCGCGCCCTCGAACTCGAACCGGATTTGCGAGATGCCTGGATTAATAAAGGGGTTGCCTTGCAGAAGCTGGGGCGTTACTCAGAAGCAATCGTTGCCAATAATCGGGCATTGGAACTGTATGGTAATTCTGCCGATGATGAGTCCGAGGCAGCGGAACCGGAGGCGAGTGACTCCTCGGTCCAATCTCCACCAGAACCGACCCCGGAAACCTCTCCCAAACAACAGGTTCAAGAGCTGCTCAAAGAGGGATTAGAGCAATATACTCAAGGCAATTTGAGAGCAGCACTCACCCTATTCGAGCGCGCCTCCAAAATTCAGCCCGACGACCCCGAACCCCTAACCGATCGCGGCATCGTCCTCATCGGTTTGGGACGCTACGATGAAGCTGTGACCTGCTTCGAGCGGGCCCTCGATCGAGACCCCGGATACTATCTAGCTTGGAACGGGAAAGGCAATGCTCTTCTATCCATGGGACGGGAAACAGACGCCCTGGCGAGTTTCGATCGAGTCATCGAGCTTCAGCCCGAGAGCGCTTTAGGTTGGCACAATAAAGGGAAGGTATTGTGGTATTTGAAAGATTACGAAGAGGCGCTCGTCTGTTGCGATCGAGCGACGGAAATTTCTCCCACCTACAGCGAAGCCTGGAACAGTAAGGGCAATCTCCTGCGAGAGTTGGGGCGTTCTCAAGACGCAATTTCCGCTTTGGATCGAGCTTTGGAACTCCAGCCGGAAAATCCCCAAACTTGGTATCTCAAAGGCTCGATTCTGCAAGAACTCAACCAAAATGCCGAAGCACTAGAATGCTACGAACTCTCCATCGAACAGAACTCCCAGTTCTACCTGGCGTGGTGGGGGAAAGGCAAAATTTTGACCCAGATGGGGGAAGATCGAGAAGCCCTCGAATGCTATGAGCGATCGCTGATGCTCGAACCGGGTTTTGTCGCCGCTTGGCAGGATAAAGGGACGGTACTCAGCCAGTTAGAGCAATTTGAAGAGGCGATCGGCGCTTGGGATCGAGCTTTGGAACTGCAACCGGACGATATTGACTTATGGGTGCAGCGCAGTTTGACCCTTCACCCCCTCAGTCGATGGGAAGAGGCGATCTCGGGATGGAATAAAATTCTCGAACTGGCCCCGGAACATCAAGAAGCCTGGATTCACAAGGGGATGGTGCTGCAAAAGTTGGGACGATACGGAGAAGCGATCGAAGCGAACAATCAGGCGATCGAACTGAGCGCTCGGGATGCCTCTCCCCTGGATGAGTTTCCCTAGGTTTTAAGGGCTTTGGGGGCTTCGGGAGCAGGGGAGGTCGCATTTGATGACGACATCGAAGCCGACTTGAGCTTACCTCGATCGAGCTTCTGCTTGTAAATACTTCACCGGTGTTTCCTCGGGGGCTGGGTTGGTTGCAGTCGAAGCGACATTCTGGGGGCAATCACCATAGCCCTGGGATGCCATTGCCGACTGAGGGAGAGTTGTTTCTGCGGGGGCGGCCAATAAAGGTTCGACCAAGTTGCGATCGAGGTTCTCGCCCATTGCGATCGCGATCCCTGCAACGGCTTGGCTGACTTGTGTGCGAAGTCGATCGTACCGTTGCGGTAGGAGACGTCCCCCAACTTGCCCGGTGTGGGAGGATGATGCGATCTCTCGTGTCTCCGTGGTTGCGTCGAGATAAGCCTGCCAGGTGGGATGTTCGCCCGATCGCATGGCGGTCGCTGTCGAGGCGATCTGTGCGGCTTCTTCGGCGGACAATTCTGACTTATTGCTCGAAATTCCCCAAGCTTGGGCGTAGGTTGCGAACGCGACTGGGGACAGTTGTAACTGTTTGAGTAAAGCTTCTTTGGCGATGGGGGTTCGAGCCGTCTGAGAATTTAAGCTTTCGATGCTTGCAAGTTGCCGGGGACGAGATTCCCAAACGCGAGAAATTTGGCTTCCCCCCAATCCCAACAGCAGCAGAATTGCCATTACCCAACCCAGACGGAAAGATTTTTGAGTGGATGGCGTCGAGTCTGGGGGGTTTTGAGGGGCAATAAACCCAAAACCTTGCCCGCCACCGGATTTATTTTTATTTCCCCTTTTGCCGCCCGATTTTCTGGATTTCGCTTTTTTCGGCGATGGCTTGGCTTCGGTTGGGGGTTTGGCATCCGCCTCCCCAGTCGTCGGACTGTCTGAAGATACACCACCCGATGGGGGACTCGGAGGCGTATCGTTATCGTCATCGGTCGGTTTTTCTGAAGATGCGCTCTTGGTCGAGGTTTCGGCTTCTACAGCGTCGGGGCTGTTTACTCTATCCGAGGAGGGAGCTTCGGGAACTGGCGGGACGACGGTCGCTTCTTCTGGCGTGTCGGCAGTAGCAGGTTCCGATTCGGTTTTTGCTGGGATTTCTTCCGCTACGGGTGGGGCAATGGTTGCTGCTGGTGATGTGGTGACTTCTTCTTGTACCGTTGCGGCAGTGGTGGATTCCGATTCAGTTTCTGCTGGGGTTTCTTCCGCTACGGGTGGGGCTTCTTCCTCTTCTGCTACGGGTGGGGCAATGGTTGCTGCCGGTGATGCGGTAACTTCTTCTTGTTCCGTTTCAACAGTAGCAGGTTCCGATTCGGATTCTGCTGGGGTTTCTTCCTCTTGTGCTACCGTTGCCGGTGGGGCTTCTTCTGCTACGGGTGGAGCAGTGGTAGCTGCCGGTGATGCGGTAACTTCTTCTTGTTCCGTTTCAACAGTAGCAGGTTCCGATTCGGATTCTGCTGGGGTTTCTTCCTCTTGTGCTACGGGTGGGGCAATGGTTGCTGCTGGTGATGTGGTGACTTCTTCTTGTTCCGTTTCAACAGTAGCAGGTTCCGATTCAGTTTCTACTGGAGTTTCTTCCGCTACGGCTGTGGGGACTGGAAGCGTCTCTTCCCCTACGGGTGTGACGGTGGCTGCTGGTTTCACGACCTCCTGTACTGTTTCGGACGTAGCCAATTCCGATTCGGGTGAGGTTTCTTCCGTAATAGGTGGGGCTGCTTCCGCCTCTACTACAGTTTCAGGTGGAATATCATCGAGCGCTGGTGGAGCGTTAGTGGCTGCTGAGGTGGCGACCTCTTCTTCTTGTTCCGTTTCGGATGTAGCTGATTCCGATTCGGCTTCTGGAGGGGTTTCTTCTGCGACAGGCGGAGTTTCCTCCACGACTGATTCCGTTGCTCTGTCATCCACTACAGGTGGGGCAAGGGTGGCTGCGGGTATTGCAGCTTCTGGTACCATTTCGGACGCAGGCGATTCCGATTCGGATTCTGGAGGGGTTTCTTCAGTAATGGGTGGGACTTCTTCTGCTTCTTCCGCTACGATTTCCGCTGTGGTGGGTTCTTCTGCTTCTTCCGCCACCGCTTCGGGAACAACTGTCGCTGCGGGTGGTACCTCCTCTTCCTCGGCGGTGGTTTCAGGAGTGACGGGTTCCGACTCGGGTTCCGCTGGGGTTTCCGGTGGAGTGATTTCGGGGAACGCCGATGGTTCCGAACGAGCTGCTTCTTCAGCTTCGATCGCATCTCCAAGCATCGGAGAACGTTCTTCTGTCCGAGAAACTACTGGGGCTATCCCAAGCGAAACTGTTGGCGTTTCAGTTTGGGGAGGCTCGCTGACAATGGCTTCTTCTGTAAGGTTTTCCCGAGTTGTGGCGAGTTCTTCGATCGATGTAGAGTCCGTTGCTGCGGCGAGTTCCTCACTCGAGGTGGAACTGGATTCAGCTCCCGTTTCAGGCGCACTTGAATCTGTTTGAATAAAGTAGCGAGTAATAAAATCGTATATAAAAAAGACAAAAGAAACAATCAAAATCGCAATAATTGTTCCGGGTAAAATCTCCATCATTTTTAAATCTCCAATATCATCCGATCGGAATTTAAAGTAATCTTGAAATTCAAATAACTAGTATCCTATGTTTGGGGCTCAACTTCGATCTTCTGAAAATCGAACGACACAAAAATTATAAATCTTACTGTCTACTCAGAATATTGAGTGAATATACTTATAAAAATTTTAAAAATCGATCGAGATTGACTCAGAACTCGATGATTTTAATTTTATCTGCCAAAAAAACGAAATCGATCGATTTAATTTTAGTTGAGGACGATTTTTAGCGATAACTTTTGCCAGTTCAATTTAGATGAAAGTCGATCGATTTTGAACGCTCGGTCTAGCAGTATCGATCTCTAAAACTTGAAGCAGGTTTGTCTTTAAGGGATAGGGCTAAGTTTACACCAAAGGGGTACGGAAAGTTGTGGAGTTTTATGAATCTTGAAGGGGAGCGATCGCCACTGTCGGGAACCATCGACCCAGCCTCTCCAAAGGAGAATTGCCCTCGCAGGAGATTCAAACGCGAAGCTTGATAAGATAGACCGTGCGATCGTTTTTGCCAGCCGACTCCATGACCCTAATACTTTACAACAGCCTGACCCGACAGGAAGAAACCTTTCAAGAAATCGAACCCCACCAAGTTCGGATGTACTGCTGCGGTGTCACGGTGTACGATTACTGTCACGTCGGTCATGCCCGTTCCTACGTCGTCTGGGATGTGGTGCGACGATACCTTCAGTGGCGTGGCTACTCCGTTCGTTACGTTCAGAATTTCACCGACATCGACGATAAAATCCTCAATCGGGCCCGCGAACGAGGCGTCACCATGGAAGAGATTTCCGAGCGCTTCACCGATGCTTATTTCGAGGATATGGCTCGCCTCAACATCCTCGAAGCCGACGAATATCCCCGCGCCACCCACACTCTCAATGGGATTCAGCGGTTGATTCGCGAGTTGGAAGCCAAAGAATTTGCCTACAGTGCCGATGGTGACGTGTATTATCGGGTGCGCAAATTCGACAGCTACGGCAAACTCTCCAATCGCAAGTTAGAGGATATGGAAGCCGGACGCAGCGGCCGGGTTGAAGCGGCAGATGCGGAAGCCAGCAAAAAAGAAGACCCCTTCGATTTTGCCCTCTGGAAAGCCGCTAAACCCGGCGAACCCTCTTGGGATTCCCCCTGGGGTGCCGGTCGTCCGGGATGGCATATCGAATGTTCGGCGATGGTGCGCGATCGCCTCGGGGATACCATCGACATTCACTGTGGCGGTGCGGATTTAGTTTTTCCCCACCACGAAAACGAAATTGCCCAATCGGAGGCGGTAACGGGGCAATCTCTCGCCAACTACTGGATGCATAACGGCATGGTGAAGGTGAACGGGGAGAAAATGTCCAAATCCGTGGGGAATTTCACCACCATTCGAGATTTACTCGATGGCAAATGGGGGATGTATCCCCAAACCGTCGATCCTATGGCCCTGCGCCTGTTCATCCTCCAGGCCCAATATCGCAAACCCCTAGATTTCACCCCCGAGGCGATCGATGGGGCGCAAAATAGCTGGAATACCCTGCGCGAAGGATTATTGTTCGGCGATCGCTTTGGCGCCCAGTTGGGATGGGATGGCGAAGCCGAAGAAGAGTGCAACCTTAAAATAGAGTATCGATCGCAGTTCCAAAGGGGAATGGATGAGGATTTCTGCACCCCCGGCGGTTTGGCGGTGGTGTTTGAACTGGCCAAAGAGTTGCGGCGTGTGGGTAACGTCCTAGTGCATCAGGGGAAAACCGATACCGACTCTGCCACCCTTCGGCAACAGTGGCAAACCCTGGTGGAGTTGGCGGGGGTCTTGGGATTAGAAGCGGCAGCCGAAGCCACCTCGGATACCTCAGGGGGACTCAGCGATGCCCAAATCGAAGCCCTGATCGAGCAGCGCAAAGCTGCCCGCCAAGCGAAAGACTACGCCGAAAGCGATCGCATCCGCGACGAACTGCAAAGCCAAGGCATTGCCCTCATCGACAAACCCGGTGGCGTGACGGAGTGGCATCGGGGATAGATTGACGGGGGTGTGTTGTTAAGAGTCGGGTGAGGGTGAGCTGGGGGAGCAGGGGAAGAGGGGAAACGGCGATCGTGAAGAGATGCGGAAATGAGAGTGGGTGGAGTCTAAAAATCTTCACGTTCTTCCACAGCTCCGAACTCCGACTCCCACGCCTCTAAATGTTCTATGGAAAAACCTCCTGCGATGGCTCGAAGGAGGTGTAGAAAAGTGTGTCATGACTTGTCTTGCTTACTTTTAAATATAGGGGAAGCCTTATCCCTGACAATTCACCCCATCGGATGAATTCCAAAGTTCCGATCGGGTGAGAGTGGGTAAAATCTTGACGTTATTCAATTGGACGAGCCGATGAAGTCGGAAAGTAACCGGTTCGAGACTTCTTTCTCAAACTCATGAATTTCATCGACCCAATTGAGTTTGTAAAACTTGTAATGCTTGCTCTAGATTCTCATCTTCAATGGTTTGGTTCAGTAATTGTGCAATCAGTTGTTTTGCTCGATCGGGCTTACCCTCGCCAATCGCGTGATAGGCTTGCGCCCACAGAGATTGTAAGGCTGGCTGGGATGGCAAGAGTTCCCGTTGAATCTCAGAAGCGAGTTCCAAAAGTGTCAAACTCCTGAAACGGAATTTGTTCGTGCCCAAAATCCAGTTATCGGTGCGAAACCCAAAAGCGGGTAATCCGGCCTTATTGTATAAATTTCCTACGGGATTATTCGCCCAGGCGTAACGCACGGCCACTGGTTGAGGCACTCGTTGGCTCGTCAAAATCACTCGATCTCCTTCAATTTTTCCTTCTGCCCAGAAAAAACGCCGATCTTCTCCGGCCAGAGCAAAGCCTTGCAGTGGTTCGCTGGTTTTTGTCCCCAATCCCGTTTCTGCATGGTTAAAAGTGACGATGGCTCGATCTCCTTGAAACTTGACCGATTGGTAAGTTGGGCCACTCCAATTCAATTCTGTTTTTCCGTATACCTTTGCCATAGCGGCTAAGTAAAGACGATGCCCGATTAACTGCTTGTGAGGGGGATGAATATCATTGAAATCATCCTCTGCTCTCAAAACATCGATCGCCGCAACTATCGCTGTATGGGGCAATTTCAGAGCCGACCTTTGGGCATCTCGTAAAGCCGGCCAAGGATCGTCTTCACTGGGATGAGTTTGGGGGGCCAGAAAGTTGGCTAATTGGACGAAGAGAAATGGTGCCCGATCGTCTCTCCAGCGACGTCGCCACTCTTGAATTAAGCTGGGAAACAGAATGCGATATTGATTCGCTCGAGTCGCATTTGATTCCCCTTGCCACCAAATAAATCCCCGAGCCGTATAGGGTGCAGTGGGATAAACCATACCATTGAATAATTGGCCCGGTTTCGCCTTTTGTTGGGGTTCTGTGGAACTGTTCCACCAGGCGACTGTTTCGGGTGCGTGACGATCGAGAAATTCTTCACTTAAAAACGTTTCGATTGCTTGACCGGGAACCGCTAAGTGGACGATACCAATCGGTACGCCTAGGGTTTGTTGCAATTCCCGAGCGAAAAAGTAAGCCGTCCCGGGAAACTCCCCGACGGTTTTCGGACTTGTCATTTCCCAATTCGCCGGAACGGTTTTTTGGGGTTTGGAAGCGGGCCATCCATCATTTTGCGGCGAGCTATTCGCATCCCAAATTCGGATATCTGGATAGTTCGCCTCGGCCATTTCTGACGGGGCATTAGAACAGTTACGAACGGGCCACCACATATTACTTTGACCGCCAGCAACCCAAACTTCCCCGACCAAAATATTCTCGATCGTTCGTTGGGAAGAACCGCGAATTTCCATCTGGAAAGGACCGCCAGCTTCACCACTCGGTATCCGAGTTATCCACTTGCCATCTAGTTCCGTTTGGGTGGTCACCTGACGATCTCGAAACTGAACGGTGATATTTGCACCCGGTTGCGCCCAGCCCCAAATGGCAACATTTCGCTGTTGCTGCAGCACCATATTATCGCTGAATATTGAAGGTAACATCAGGGAAGAACGAGAATGACTCGATCGAGCGGATAAAGCGATACTCAGACAGAGTACTAAGATAAAACTTACCAAAATCCAGATAATTTTCCAGGGTCGATCGCGCATGTTCATAAGTAATAAGTTAAAAGTAACGCCATGTGCAACTTGTTTATCCAAAACCTAACCGCACGGGGGAATGGGGAATGGGGAATGGGGGATTTTTCGACTCGCTCACCATATGGCGCGCGCAAAAAGATTGCACACCGCGTAAGTAATAAGTAAAAACCTTGAAGTTGACTTAAAATATAGCAATTCTCGCCTCTTATGAGGTACACCCAAATTCTATTTCCTATTCCCCATTCCCTAAAAAGGGATAGAACTGTTTACCCTTGCTTGGAGGGAATTGCAGCGCGCGATCCAAATCTCGCACAACCGGTCATCTCCATGTCACTGCGTCTTCCCCATCTCCCCTCACCCGATCGGAACCTCGGAATTCATCCAATTGGGTGAATTATTCGATCGATGGGTTCTCTTATATTTAGAAGTAAGCAAGACAAGTCATGACACACTTTACTCTACCTCCTACGATCGCTCGCAGGAGGTTTTTCCCATTCAGTATTCAGAAGTATCAAAGTGTGAATCTTTTGAGTTGAGATAAGTGGGCTAAAGTTGAACGCTCCATCTCCCCAGACTCCCTCTAGTGCTGCTACGCAGAATTAAAAATGCAAAATTAAAAATGCTTACTGTGTATAGCTTTTACCAGTTGAGAGCTGGGTCGTTATTTCTGCCGCGTTGCACTAGTATTCCGCCAAGCCAACTTGGCCCGGTTATGTCGTATGCAGTTGATTTCTCGATTGCTAAAGTCCCGACTATAAACTAGGCAGACTTTCCTTGGTGGAGTACTAGAGATAAAATTTAAATGCGTAACAGTCTACCAAGGTAAGCGGCTACCATCCCAAGAAAAGAACTGTCCGCTATCGGTTTGTTCGAGATTATCTAACACTTCAAATAGTTGATTCACCGTTCGTTCGACGGAAAATAACTTGTCAGCGGGGACGTTTCTTTGAAAAGGTTGAGACAGTTTAGTATCTGTCGTTCCCGGATGTAGCGTTACTACGATCGTTTTTTTAGCTCGGCGAGCGTATTCGATCGAGGCCGTTTTCATAAACATATTCAGAGCCGCTTTCGAGGCACGATACCCGTACCACCCTCCCAATCGGTTATCGCCAATACTACCAACTTTCGCCGAAATACTGGCAAAAATATTGCGGTTGCCGTTACGAAATAGGGGGAGTAAATGCTTTGCTAGCAATATAGAACCGATACTATTCACTTGGAAATAGCGCGTTAACTGTTCGGTATTAATTTGGCGCAAACTTTTTTCTGGACCGAAATTTTCTTCGTGTAAAATACCTACGCAGTTGATCGCGTAATCTAATCGAGCTATTTTTTTCTGAATGGTTTCAATTCCGGCTGCAATTTGACTTTCATCGGTAATATCCATCGCTAAAGTTGTGAGGTGATCGGGATATTTAGCTGCGAGTTCCATCAACCCCATCGCCGATTCTCGATCGCGATAAGTTGCATAAATATGGGTAGATTGACTGTCATTTAATAACTTTTTAACAAAACCCAAACCAATTCCTTGACTGGCTCCAACGATGAGGGCATTATCGATCGAATTTTGGTTCATGAAAAAATTGGAATGTCTGAATGAGGACGATGGCCACAATTGATGATTATAGAAAACTCTGGAGATGCGCTTGAATGCAACAGAAGCATTTCAAAGAGTGCAAGCAAGAATTCATCTAAATTTTCGATTCAGCAACTGGTCTCAAAACTCTCAATCCCTCACCGCGTCCCCGTGTCACCGTGTCTCCCCCTCCACCCCAACATACAATTTAAATGCGTGACCGCTAAGTCCCCCAAGCTCAGACGCGATATGATGTGAGGGCAACCTTTGCTATTGCCGAACGAGAGAGTATGCATCCCCACGATCGCCACCGCCCTCCCGCCGAACCGAATTTTCGCGACCCAACCCAACAACCGCAAGGGTTTTACCCCCAAATAGAAGCAGGAACGATTCTACAGCTCGTCGATCGCGCCTGGGCCGCCCTGAAACGATTACCCAAAGAAGGGCAAATTATCGTTGTTTTAATCGGCCTCATCCTGGGTTTCTCCTTCATGACCACCCTCTTCAAACTCATCAACCTCATCCTCAGTCTTGCCTTATTGGGGGTATTCGGGTACATAGGTTATAAATTCATCTCGGCATCTAATATCCGAGATAGCGAACCCTAAGCGAGACCTCGATGGCTAACCCAACCGCCCCCAGTGGCGTCGATCGATCTTCAAAGTCGCCCTTCGCGCGCATCCGGCAGTTGCCCCTCATCGCCCGTCGCGGGGGAGCATTGGCGATCGAAGTGTCGATCGTGACCCTCAGCGCCCTGGTTCCCTTCGGAATGGGGGTGTATGCCAAAACCCAACCCATCGGCAAACCCGTTCCCCTCAATCCGGTGTTGGGCAAAGTCGAAGAGGCAATCGTCCATACTCTGGCACTACCCACCCTCGAACCCAACCGCCGCGTCTCTCCCCTCACGAATCTATTTTGGTCCGGTGCCCTGGTGCTACCTCTGGCGGTAGGGGGTTGGCAACTGTATTTTTTAAGTCGCAGCGGTCAAACTTCCCCCAAACGCTGGCTGGGGGTTCAGGTGGTGACGGCGACGGGAGAACCCCCCACTCTCACTCAAGTGTTAGTACGCGAAGGGGTCGGTCGCTGGGGGCTCGTTCTGGGCATTGCCTACGCCATCTGGCGGGTGAGTGGGGCGTTTCCGGGTTTGAATATTTTATCGGGGCTAGTGGGGCTGCTACTGGCCGCTGACGGCATCCTGGCGCGACTCCATCCTCAAGGGCGCACCCTCCACGATCGGATCGCCGGAACCTACGTCCTCGATGCCGCCCAAACCGCTACAGCTCGATCGGTCTATCCGAGTAACGCTCGCGCCACCCAACCCCTGCGCTGGAGTAAGCCCAACTGGTGGGGGTCTCGCCGTCAGTGGACGGAGGTGGAGGAAAATCAAGCGATCGCCGCGATCGTCCTTTCCCCGCAATCCAAACGGAAATCCGATTCTGGCGGGCTGTGGGGATGGATGCGCCGACATCCTGGAGCGACGGTGCTGGCGTTCTCCGGAGTCCTCTTAACCGCAGGAGTGGGTACGTTTGTCGGCACTCAGGTATACATCCAAGAGCAAGAAAGCCTCCGGGATGCCAAAGCCCAAAACAACGAGATGTTTCTCGATTTGGTGAGCAAGCTGACCCCCACCCAGGACAACGTCCCCGACGAACGCCGCAACACGATTCTCGCCCTCGGTTCCATCGACGACCCCCGCGCCATTCCCCTCTTAGTGGCGCTGCTGGGCCAGGAAACGGAACCTCCGCTCATCGAAGCCACCCAACAAGCCCTGGTGATGACTGGGCCGGTAGCGCTCGACGATTTGCGCAAGCTCAATCAAGCCTTGAAAAATGACTTAGACGCGATGGAGTTCGAGGGAGATTCCACCGAAAAAGCGCTCGTCGAACGGCGGTTGCAGGCAACTCAACGGGCGATCGCCAAAATTCTCACCATCCATAGCGGCAAAGTGCCCGCAGCCAATCTCACTCGCACTGATTTGGGGCGGGGGGCAGCCGATGGGTTTACCCTAGTTCTCCAAGGGGCGGACTTAGCGGGGATTCGCCTGGGCGGTGCGATTCTCGCCAATGCCAATTTTCGGGGCAGTCGCTTTTACGGGGCGGGAGAAGACGGCCGTTACGAAACGTTTGACGATTGGATCGCCGATTTGAGCGAGGCTGATTTGGAAGGGGCCGACTTATCGGAAACGGTTCTGGTTCGGGGAATTCTGAACCGCGCTAACCTGATGCAAGCCAATCTCAAGCGGGCAAACCTCTCCGGGACGAGTTTGATGGGGGCGAATCTCAGCAGCGCCCAAGCCATTAGGGCGGACTTGCAAAATGCTCTGCTCGATGACGCTAGCCTCACGGGGGCAGATTTGACGCAAGCGAATCTGAGGGGGGCGAGTTTCCAAGGGGCAAGTGTCGGACGCGCCATTGCCGAAGGTAGCCTACTGGAGAATGCCAATTTGAGCAAATCGAACTGGCAAAATGCCAATTTATCAGGGGCTAATTTAGGCAATGCCAACCTGGAAAATGCCGATTTGAGCGGGGCAAATCTGATGGGGGCAAATTTGAACGGGGCGAATTTGAACGGGGCAAACTTACAAGGTGCGGATTTGAGCTTTGTGGATTTGCGAGGCGCGAATTTAGATGGGGCGGATTTTAAAGGGGTGACGTTCGTGGTTTCTCCGACGCGCAATCTGGATGAATTTATCGAGCGATCGTCCGATGCGTTGAAATTTACCCTGATGCAAGGGGTAGATTTCTCTAACGTGAAGAATCTCGATGCCGATCGGGTTAAATATTTGTGCGACGGGGGGGCGATTCACCCGGAATGTTCGCGTTAGTTTGAACGGGGAATGGGGAATGGGGAATGGGGAAAACCTGTTTTATCCGATCGTGTCAATAAACCAGCGTGCAGCGCGATAACTCACCCGAGATGGCATCATGAGCGACAATTCCCAACCTGACGAAACCCAAAAACCGGTAGAAACTGAAACGTATACCGATCGCACCCATCGCATCGAGGCTTGGAGTCAACTGCTAAAGTCGATCGTTCCCTATATCTGGGTATTGGTGATCTTGGTGGTGGTGATTCCCCTCATAGGACGGGGGGTTCTTGCCGGGACAATGGCATCGAGAAAGGCAGTGACTCCCGAACCCAAAGCCAAAGTGGCGATCGTCGATCGAACTTTGCCCCCTCAAGACGAACTCGATCGAGCTTTAGTTTCTGCGCTACAGGATGCCAAACTCCAAGCACGTACCGTTGCCTCCACGGAACTCGATGCTTGGGTGGAAGAGTTGATGGTGCGGGTAGACGAAAATTTTATTCCCTGGTATTTCAATTATTTCAATCAAAAGAAACTCGAATTTAAAACACCATTTGTTTATTTATCTTCGGCGATCGAGCATTGGATAAATACCAAGAATCCCCCAGCAAAACAAGCCATTGCCGAACAAATAACCCAAAACTTTCAATCGGAATTTGCCAAGCGAGTGCTTCGCCCTCAAATTGCCCAACTCGAACTCGAACGGATAACGCGGGATACGGTGACAACGTATATTTCTAATCTCGAAAAGAACGTCTCGAAAATTCAGAGTCGCTATCAAATTCCCCAAGGGGATTGGGAACGGTATTTAGGGGATATTGCTCTGACAATTAACGACAACGGCAGCCTCTCGAATCTATCGCTGAAAGTTCTCGTCGGTGGCAGTAGTTACTTATTGGTGAAAGGAATGATTCCCGTGGTGACAAAAGTGGGGGGAAAAGTAGTCACGGCACTCGCGGGTAAAGCAGCAGCAAAGATGGCGGCAAAAACCGGAGGAACCGTGGCGGCAAAAGTCGGGGCGGAGTTTCTCAATCCGATCGTCGGCGTGGGGATTATTCTCTGGGATTTATGGGATTACCAGCATACAGTGAATGTTTCTAAACCGATTTTAAGAGCGGCGATTCAAGATTATTTAGCGGAAGTAAAAGATTCGCTCTTAGAAGATTTCGAGACTGGAATTATGGCATCTATTTATCAAGTAGAAGGTAGTATTTTAAAATCAATTTAGGATGGATTGTACGGTAATATAGCGTCTGAAGAAATATAAATTTGTAGTGGTCAACGGCCGTTGACCACTACGGTTATTTCGCGCTCTCAACCGAGTCGAGAAATTGCGCCCATCGCCTCACCCGGAACGAGCGAGAACGTTACCCAACCCAATCTCAACTCTGTTTCGACGGACGAATTGCAGTGGCGTACTTATCGATCGCCTGTCCGAAAATCAACCCCACCAGGGCAAATCCCATCCCAATACTTAAAATACTCAATTGTTGCGAACCGCCAAGCGCCGCATCGGGAATCGCAAACGTCGTTATCAGAACCCCAATTCCCGAAATGCCACCGGAGAGAACTGCAAACTGAATGCTGGTTTTGGTAAACTCAAATCTGCCACTTCGATCGAGTAAATACGCCAGAAACGGAACCCAAACCGCCGCCACGTAGAGGGCGTAAAACGACACCATCAAACCGATAATCGAACCGCCACCAGATGCGATCGCCCAGGCTAAGAGAACGTTGGCAATCGCCACCCCAATCCGCACGTCATTTCGGCGCGGCAGCAACTCCAATTCAAATAGCGTCTGATTCATCGCCCGCAACAAACCGCTACCGGAACCGAGGGCGGAAAAGAGCAAACACAGAACTAAGAAAATACCGATCGGCGCGCCAATACCACCCCCCAGCCAGGAGAAGACAAACGGTACGATCGCTTTTCCAGAAATCCCATCGGGTAAAATTCCCGCATTGCCAGCAGCGATCGTCATTTCCGACGGAACGAACGCTAGCAAAATTAATGCAATTCCCCCCAGCAAACAGCCTCGTACTGCCGTTTGTCGCCCTGCCGCTTGGACGAGAAACACTTGAAATTGCATCCCAATGGGAATCAGTAACACTGTCGTCAGAACGATACCCAGTTGTTGGGAGATGGGGATATTTTCCAATGCACTGACGAACTCTATGGGGATGTTGAGATATCCCGAGAATCCATCGAGTCTTCCCAAAGCGTAGAAGATAATCAGGGAATTCAAAACTAGCAAACTGCGGAAAATTTGTCCGACTCGTTCTACAGATAACAAAGAGAGAGTGGCAAACAAAACTGCCATGGTTGCCATACTCGCCGAGAGGGGAATGCCCAGACAGTTGAGGACAAAGGAACCGCCTAAAATTTGGGCGGCGACGACTCCCACCATCCACATCCACGACATCATCCCGATCGCGGTTTTTAAAAAACTGCCGTAGCGATCGCCCAGTAACGTCCAAATGGGCTGTTCCGTCCGCCAATAGAACTGCGCCAGTCCCGCCAAGGCAAATAACCCCAACCCCGTAGAGACGGCGTAGAGACTGCCGCCAACGCCTTGGGTGAGGGAGTTTTCAGCGGTCCCGAGGATGAAGCCCAAGCCGTAGTTTGCCCCGACGAGGAGAGCCGCCAGGGAGAAGGTATCGAGTTTGCCAGATGAAGTCACGGACGAAAACTAAAGAATTGTAAAGATTGTTACCATCCGCAATTATACTCATTGATGTGGCCTCTCCCCATCGGGCTAAATACATAATTTGAGCAATGGACAGGGAATGGGGAATAGGGAATGGGGAATAACGCCATGTGCAACTGAATTCTCCAAAATTCTCTCGCTCGGGGTTAACTGGAGTTTAGACAAAACTGCAATAGCGAAGGCTACAACCCTTATGTGGTGAGCTTTTTAGGTTTGAAATTCCCTAGCTCTCCTGAAAACTCTTAAATATAGTCAAGATAAGGGTTTGACGGTTTGAGTGCTTAAATTTGTCTAAACTCCAAGGGTTAAAAGGAAAAGGGAGATTTTTCGACTCGCTCACCACATGGTTTTGCTCAAAGTTGCACATCACGTGAATAGGGAATAGAGGACAGAATTTCTCCCAATTCTCCCGTTTCTTCCTCACCGCGTCACCGCGTCTCCCCATCTCCCTATCTCCCCAGGGCGCTATACACTAAGGAAAGTCGATCGCACTGTTGCCAACCATGTTTAAAAAAGTCTCCACCATTGAATGGATTATCTGGGCGGTTTTATTTGGTATGACAGCCGCTAGCCTTCTGCGCACGTTTATTTAAATCGATCGCATTTCCAATCCCTTGAGATTTCAAGCCTTGAGCCTCCCCGGCCTCCAAAGCTCCCTCAAAAATCCTCCGTTTCAAAAAACGGAGCTGTATTTCCCCGCCAGTTAAAATCGCTAATTCGCAGACTCAAAGACCCCAACTCCCGATCGGGATTGAACCGAACAATGACACCGTAACTGCGGCGACTGTATTCGAGAATGTAATCGGTGCTGAACGCTTCCCCAGTTCTGAGGTTAATCGAAGTCTGAATGCTGGCACGCAGGGGACCGACAATTTGCTGGGTAATCCCCAACGAGAGGCGGCGACGATCGACCTCTCGATCGAAGAAGAACGGAGACTCCCCATCGCTAATGGTTTCCGAATAGCTAATATTAAAGCCGGTATAGTCAAGAAAGGAGTCGGAGAAGTGACCGAACTGCCCTTGAAGACCCACCGTCCCCCGCAGGCTGAGGTTGTGGTTGGGGTCGCTGCGGGTATAAAGACCGGCAATCCCCCGCGCGTTGAAGAACAGTTGGATGTAGGGAACCACCGGGACGGGGGTATAGCGCAATCCTTCGTCGGGGGTCGCTGGCAGACCTTCCCCCACCCAGAGAAACAGACCTTTACTCGCCTCCGCAATGCCTTGAAAGCGAACCATACTCGCCCGGCGGTCCTCCGGCATTATCTCCTGACCCGGTACCAGGTTGAGTAAATCGAGGCGATCGGTATTGGCTTCGATCCAATTGACCCCCCCTTGATATCGGAGGTTGATACCCGTCGTCCCGATGGCGAAGTTGGGGGAGGTGAGAACGATACCGGCCGTTTGGTGAATGGTACGAAATCCCAAAGACCCGTTGAAGAGGCGATCGCGATAGCTGTATTCCGTGGTTAGGGTGTGGGTGCCGATTTTTTGCGCGAGGCGGGCGCTAGCGCGCAAATCGCCATCATCCTCGTCGTTGGGGTCGTCGCCGTCGGGATCGAAGGTGTCGGGGTTGAGATTGGTAAAGGAAGCGATACCGGTAAAGGTGGTATCTGGGGAGAGGGTGGCGTTGAGTCGGGCGACGATACCCAGTTCGTCGAGGCTGAGGAGGTTGCGCCGATCGAACCCGCGCTGGATGTAGTACTGGGGGGTGAGGGTGAAGGAGATATTTTCAGTTTGGAGTACCTCGAAGTCGCGAAATAGGAACAGTCCCCCCCGATCTCGCCCATCAAAGCCGATTTGAATCGGTGTCGGATCGCGGGGACGGCGATCGATGACGAACCGTTCTCGAAATAGGGGCAAGGAAAAAGCATCGTCGAAGACCAACCGGGGGTCGTCGAGTAAAATCTCGTCCTGGAGGGCAGACAGGCGGGTAAAAGTAGCAGTGTTGGCGCGCAACTCGAATTCCGGTCCGAAGGGGTCGTTGGTAATGCGCACTTCACTCCCCTGCCATCCCCCCGGATAGAAATCGATGCGATCGGCCTCAAAGCGAAATCGGCTGATGGTTCCCGTAAATCCGGATGCGTTCGACCCTCGTCCGGCCCCGATACTGCCCTGAAAGCCCCCGCCGGTGGGGATGACTTCGAGGGGTTGGTTGGCGAGGATGCGATCGCTCAGCAGGCGGGTTCCATTGGGGTCGATCGCCCCGGAGGGAGGAACGGATGCCGGATCGTCAGGGTTGGGGGTGACGCTGGAGAGTTCTCCCCTGGCTTGGAAAATCGTCCCGGTTTCTTGAATCAGGTTGTAGCGGAATCGATCGCCTCGAATCACTCGTTCGGGTTGGGTGAGGGCGACATTTCCTTCCCCAATCGCCAGGCGCGATCGCAGGTTCACTTCCAGCCAATCGGCATCGACGATCGCCCCTTGATACCGCATCACCACGTTGCCGTAGGCGGTAAAGATATCCCGCCGTTCGTCGAATTCTTGGCGATCTGCAATCACTTCGATAGGTTCGGGTAAACCGAAAAGATCCTGAAGTCCGCCGGGAGGGGAGGGTTGGATCGGACGTTTGAAGGGATCGGCGGCGGGTTCGGCGAGGATAGGGGAAAAGGGTGTATTGGATCGAGTTTGGGCGAGTTGGGGAGATAGGACGCGATCGAGGCTGAAGCTGAAATCTCCCGTTCTGGGAGGACTCTGCGGGGTGAGGAAGGCGCTGTTGGTGGAGAAGCGAGGTAAATCCCCTCGCTGTTGAATTTGTTCGAGGGGGGGTGTTACCGAGGAGAGGGAATCGATAGGAATTTCATCTCTTGGGGTAGAAACCCGTTCTGAACGTTCTGTGAGTTGGCGACTTTCGGAGGAGAAACTGGGTAAATTCTCTCGCGCTTGAATCGGTTCGACAGGGGTTTGGGCTATTTCTGAAAAGGACGCAGGGCGATCGAATCTAAGAGCAAAATCTTCTAAGTTTGTCCGGGAAATGCTTTGGATGGTTTCGCGATTTTCGGGGACTCGACCGGGCATCTCCCCTAATGGTTCTACAGGGTTTGGGACTTCTGCAACGGCTCGATCCACGCTAAAACTGTAATCTCGATGGATTGTGGGGGAAATCGTATCATTCAGTTGGCGACTACTCGTCGAAAAGTTGGGTACATCGCCCACATTTCCAATCGGTTCGATCGAACGTTCTTCCACCTCAAAAACGAGTTCGGGGCGATCGACTCTAACGGTATCATCTCTGGGTGAAACCGGTGCAGATGTCTCGAGTGTAGAGAGATCGAGTTCTGCAGAATTGGCGGAAAATACAGATAAATCTCCGACATTTCTCATCGGTTCGATCGAACTTTCTTCCACCTCCCAATCGTATCGATCGCTGGAGTACGTGGAAGCCTCTTGTGCGTACTCTACCGTTTCGCTGGGGGCTTCCCAGGGTTCGATCGCCTCTGGTATGGCAGCGATGGGAACTTTGGCCGTCCAGGTGGGATTTGACGGCAGTAAGGGTTCGGGTTCCGGTACGGGTAAACTCGCCTCCGACACGACCGGGAAATCGAGATTGCCGGATTCGTAGGGGGCATCGGTTTCTCGAACGTCAGGATAGTGACTCGATTCGTCGTACTTGGCGGCAACGGTCGACTTTTGAGGAACCCACGAACTCTCGGAAACCGCAGCAGGCGGGAAAACTTTTTGGGTTGAAGAGAAATGGACGAGAGGAGGCGGTTCGGGAGGCTGCGCCGGATAGGTCATCTTAGTCGTTCGAGCTTAACCAACTAACTAGCCTACACGAGAGCGTTACGAAAACAACAGCCACCGCTCAAATCGTTAGGAAATCGGTGACAGTAAGGTGGAGGATAAAAACTTCGATCGAACGCTTGAAGTCTCTGTGTCTATGATGACAACGGCGATCGCACCGGCAAATGCGCTCGATACTAAGTTGGGGCACGATTATCTGTACCCCGAACCTAGGCAAAGATCGAGTGCCAACGATCCATTTAAGAAAGTATCACTCGAGGTCTTGACGGTTGGGGTTGCGTGCGGGGTCGCCGGAGAGAAAACCGAAGACAAATAGCAAAACAAAGAAACTAACAACAATAAAAACGGTAACTTGAAGGGCAACCATATATAAACTGCTCCGAAACTCTTCTAGATGAGGGTTTGCTGTGAAATTTTAAACAATTTTAATAATATACCAGAACGGGACTCCCTCGAAATCGAAACAGCAATTAGGACACTGCGTGAAATCGGGCAGCGGTCGGACCCCTAGGGGGCCGCCGACGCAAGGGAACGCCGACCGTCGGGAGGCAGGGGGAGCAAGACACGCTGTTTGTCCCTTTCCTAAATCGGAAACGGAACTATTTTATGTATAGCTAATCTTTAATTATCACAAATGGCATACGAATTAGCTACAGAAAATGAGATCGATTGGGTAAAGCCATCTCGCCGAACGAGAATTCAGACTTAAAACTGGCGAATCCATTGCCACAGCTTGAGAATTTGTTCTTCAATCCAAAACATGGCTAAATCCAACCATTCTAAAACTCGTTCTCCGATGGATTTGACATAGCCGGTTGAGGTAGCGGCGGTTTCGATCCATTCCGTTTCGGCACCCGAAGATGTATTGGGTTGTGCGGATACGGTACCTTGATGGATGACGGTCTCAATTGGGGAGAGTCGTTCCGAATTGGCGGTGACGATGGCAGCATCTTTTTCAACCGCAACGTTTGGGGTTGATTCCGTTAAGGAAATTTGAGAGTTTTGAGTCTTTCGCCGATAGAGTTGGGAGAGATTTGCCAGAGACGTTTGCAGAAAATTCGTCGGTAATTTTAAATCGGCAAATGATGCGAGAGATGGCGAGAGTTTGGCAACGCGATCGGAACTCAAACGGGGAATGTTATTTCGATCGACTAAATCTTCGATCGCCACTCGTACGAGAGTGGTAATGTCTGCGAGAACTGTCGGCTTTTCCAGGGGAGGAAGTTCGAGTTCTCGATTGTTCCCCTCAGGTGTTGTGAATTTCGCCGGTTGGCGTATCAATGCAGAATTTTGTAGCGCACTCAAACGAGTTTTGACAACGTCTAAGAAACGCTTCCTCGAAGGCACCTCAACCACCGGTTGCTGGGGGAGAACCTTGAAAGAAATCGGCTCATTGGGTTTGAGGGGAAGCCGAACCGATTGCTTCGCCTGAGGTTTGTCCGTCAGCCAAGGGTCTGGCAGGGAGGGATGAGACCCCAAACTGGCGATTCCTTCAGCTTGTTGCCGCAGATTTGAGAGGGTATTTTGAATCGTTTCTTTGGAGGTTTGGGTAAATTGTTGGGTGAAGGTTTTGAGTTTTTCAAATGAGGCGCGATGGCGAGATTCTAACTCGGCAACGGTTTTATCGACCGTGGCAATTTGAGGATGGGAACTGAGGGGTTCTGCGGTTTGTTGCGTCCATTGTTTAAGGCGTTCGATGGGTGAAGTGCGCCATCCTTTTTTCTGGGGTTGGAGGCGAGATGCTTCGGCAACAATTTGCTGGCGGAATTGCTGCTGTTTTGACTGGGGAAGAATATCGAGAACGCGATTTTTTGAGGAGACGAGCACTAAATTTCTATCTTCAAGGCGAGTGGCGATGCCTCGGACGGAGTGGGAGGGGAGAAGTTTTACTGAAGGGTGTGTGACAGAGGTCTTAAAAAATGCCCATTTCGTTTGGAGGAAATTGAGAAAATTCGATCGCTGTTTTGAGGCTCGATTCAATTCCTCAAACGGTGGCAATGTTGCCAGAAAGTTTTCCACTTCCAACTCATCCCGAACGGCAACCAAAATGCGAGAAATTGGCGTATCGGGAGTGATATCGGTATCGAAGACGAATGGTGATGTTTGAGCGGTTCCTAGTTTCCAACCCACAGTTTGCGCCAAGGCGTAGAAGGGGTAAGTCACCGTTTGCATCCCCCAAATCGTCGCCACTTTAATTTGTCTGAAGGTCAGTGCGGCGCGATCGGTCAGTTTTTGGGACTGCTCGACGATAAAATTAAACAATCGGCTTTGATACGGACTTGAGGAAGCAGGCATAGGTTAAACCCGGCAAAGTGGCACGTTCGGTGGGTTATCGGTCGGTGGGACGAATCGTTGCCGACGCGGATGACCCCGACAGATGAAATGAACCCGAACCGGCGACATCCTGGGGAAACTCTGACTGGCAAACTCCAATTCCCATTTGTGGCGCGCTATGACCGACCCACTTCTTCTGCTAATCATTATAAGGATTTCTGAGAATGGATGAAGATTTAATTTTGGCATCCATTAACCAGTTGCAGCGACTGACGCGGGTTGACGCGCGCGATCGCTGGCGATTCTACTCTGGAGATTTACCCATTGCCGATGCCACCAACCCGGAAAACTGGTCTCATTGGCAGCCGGTGACCCTCGACGATCGCCGCTACGTCATGTGGTCTCGGGGAAAACAGGTGTTGTGGTTGGGTCAAATCTTGCACGTTCCTCCGACATTATCTGGGTATCCTTTATCGGGGTTAACATTACGGTTTACTCTGCGGTGGTGGGCGGAAGACGCACAAATCTTTGTCGATGGAAATTTGGTACAGCAGGGAGATTTATTCGACTGTTTTACCCGAGTTTTATTGCGATCGAATGTCGAAGCGGGAGCAGAAATAGCGATTGCGTTGCGGTTGGTCAGTCCGGGACACGATGATGGTGCGTTAGTGACGTCTACATTTATATACGAACGTCCGGAATTGCCTCAACTCGATCCAGGATTTGTCGCCGACGAACTTGAATGTGTTTACCGAAACCTCGAAATTCTAGAAAATTCCGATTCTCAGAAACTAGCCAACCTAATATCCGATTTAAATCGAATTGATTTTGCCACTCTTCCCGAAAATCGAGAATTCTTCGATCGAACTCTCCTCTCTCTCCACCAAAATTTAGCCTCGTTTTGCCCAAACCCTCAGCCAAAACAGTATTTACTCGGTCACGCACATTTAGATATGGCATGGTTGTGGCCGGTTGCCGAAACCTGGGAAGCGGCACAAAACACCTTTGAATCGGCATTAAATCTACAAGCCGATTTCCCCAACTTTATTTTCAGCCATTCAACCCCTGCCCTCTATGCCTGGATCGAAACCCACCGTCAAGACTTATTTAATGCCATCCAAGCTAAAGTTGCTGCCGGAACCTGGGAAGTTGCTGCCGGATTGTGGGTGGAACCGGAACTCAATATCATTTCCGGCGAATCCATCGTTCGTCAGGTTCTCTACGGACAACGCTATACCGAAGAAAAATTCGGTTGCGTTTCTAAAGTGGCGTGGCTTCCCGATAGTTTTGGCTTTTGCTGGCAACTTCCCCAAATCCTCAAACAAGGGGAAGTGGACTATTTCGTTACCCAAAAACTGCGCTGGAACGATACCACTGAATTTCCCCACGACTTATTTCTATGGCAATCTCCCGATGGCAGTCAAATCATGAGTTTAATGTCTGCCCCCATCGGTGAAGATATCGACCCAGTAAAAATGGCAACTTACGCTTTTGAATTTCAAGCCAAAACCGGGTTAAATCGATCGCTTTGGTTACCGGGGGTGGGAGACCATGGGGGCGGTCCGACGCGGGAAATGCTCGAAAGAGTCGATCGCTTGGAACAATCCCCGATCTTTGAAAACCTTGAGTTCATCACCGCTGCTAACTACCTCAAAGAAATCGAAGCAACAGCCACCTCCCCCCTACCCATCTGGAACGACGAACTGTATCTCGAATTCCATCGCGGCTGCTATACAACCCATGCCGACCAAAAGCGATCGAACCGTCGCTGCGAACAGCTACTCTATCAAGCCGAACTCTTCTGTTCCCTCGCCACCCTCGCTGCCGGGGTTCCCTACCCCAAAACTGAGTTAGAAAACGCCTGGAAGCAAGTTCTCTTCAATCAGTTTCACGATATCTTACCGGGTTCGGCAATTCCGGAAGTCTACGTCGATGCCGATCGCGACTGGCGGCAAGCCAAGCAAGTCGCCTCCCAACTCCTCGAATCCGCCTTGGCAACCCTAGGAACTTGCATTGCTTTCCCCACCCCCCCGCAACCCAACGCCCAACCCATTCTCGTCTTCAACTCCCTAAATTGGGAGCGATCGCATATCGTCGCCATCACGCACGATAACGCCGATTCAACCTGCCAAATTTTCGATGCTGCCGGACATCCCGTCCCCACCCAACTTGCTTTCGACTCGCAAATTATCTTCCTTGCACGAAGCGTTCCGGGAATTGGGTGTCAAGGGTTTTGGCTTGGAGAGAAAACGCCAGAAACCCTTAATTTGCCGTCTAAAAGGGGTATATATAGCCACACCTTCTCCGATAACAAGGAAACTTTACCAGAAAAACGAGATTCTTTCAAAACTAATAGTTTAGACCCAGAACATTGGGTTTTAGAAAATCAGTTTTTGCGGGTAAAAGTAGACCCGGACACTGGTAATTTAACGAGCATTTTTGACAAAACCCATCGAGTCGAAATCCTCGCATCCAACGGCGGCAATCAACTCCAAGCCTTTGAAGATCGAGGACAATATTGGGATGCGTGGAATATCGATCCCAACTACTCCCAACATCCCCGACCCGAACTGGAATTACAGAAAATTACCTGGGTAGAACGGGGGGAACTGCGATCGCGCCTGCGAGTGGTGCGTTCCCTGAATCGATCGCGATTTTGCCAAGACTACATCCTCGATCTCGATTCCCCCCTCCTCCAAATCGAAACCACCGTTGATTGGTACGAACGCCACGTTTTGGTAAAAGCCGCCTTTCACTTCAACCTCAACGCCGAAATTGCCACCACCGAAATGCCCTGTGGAGCCATAACCCGACCCACCCGACCGCAAACCGAAGCCGAACGAGCCAAATGGGAAGTTCCCCACCTCCATTGGGTGGATTTAACCGAAAAAAACCGACCTGCCAATCCTAAAAAATACGGGGTGAGTCTCCTCAACGATTGCAAATACGGCTGCGACATCCAACCCGACGGGTTTCGCCTTACTCTGCTGCGGGGAGCCACCTGGCCCGACCCCCAAGCAGATTTAGGAACTCATCACTTCACCTACGCCCTCTATCCCCACGCCGGAACCTGGCAAGAAGCACAGACCGTTCGTCGCGGCTACGAGCTCAATTTCCCCCTGTTGGCTCGGACTGTTGCGGCCTCTTCAAGTCGGGAAAACATCAACTCAAGTTTAGAATTTTCCGCCTATACTCAGTTTTTAAATTTATCCGCAGAAAACTTCATTATTATGGCATTAAAGCAGGCAGAATATGATTCAATGCGATGGGTAATTCGAGGATATGAGTGTCATGGAGAAGAGTCTGATTTAGAGTTTGAAAGCACATTTAACCTCGAAATCGAGCGATCGGTTAATTTACTAGAGAGATCGAAATTCGAGATTTTTCGCGCCGATCGAGACGAGGTAAATTTTCCAATTTTGCCGTGGAAAATAATCAGTTTTATTTTAATAAATGTAAATGATAAGTATTCGTAAAATCAAGACGAATATAATAGAGTTGTACGGTCCATTTTAAAAATATCCTAAAATTGAGCGGTAACTTTACCAAATGCTTCTCAGGAGTGTGATCTTGCCCAATTTTCGTCAACGCCAAAATCGATCGCATCAACGATTACAATAAACAGAATCAAACAAACCCCGCCATAGAGTGGGAAAAAAGCCGATTGCATCGGTAACGAGTACCTGCATCCCCTTGACGATCCATCCAACCCTAGCAACCCGTGACGAAACCCAACCTCACCCGCACGCCCCTCTTCGATCTCTGCCAAACCCTAAAACCCCGAACCACCGGTTTTGCCGGTTGGGAAATGCCCCTCCAGTACAGTGGCATCACCCAAGAACATCAAGCCGTGCGATCGGCCGTGGGAATGTTCGATATCTCCCACATGGGCAAATTCACCCTCGCGGGTCCCAATCTGCGATCGCAACTCCAACCCCTCGTCCCCTCCGATTTAAGTCGCTTGCAACCCGGTGCGGCCCAATACACCGTCCTCCTCAACCCCGAAGGCGGCATCCTCGACGATCTGATTATCTACTACCAAGGTCTCGATGAAGCCGGCACCGAACGGGGACTTGCCATCGTCAACGCCGCCACCTGCGAAGCCGACAAGGCCTGGATTTTAGAGCATTTACCTCCAGACATTCAATTTGAGGACATCACCCAGCAGCGCGTCCTCATCGCCCTCCAAGGACCCGAAGCCGAAAAATCCCTGCAACCCTTCATCGAAAAGAAGCTGGCCGAAATCCCCGCCTTCGGACACATCGAAGCTACAATTTTCGGTCAACCCTCCGTTATCGCCCGCACCGGCTATACTGGCGAAGACGGATTTGAAATCATGCTCAATCCCCCCGTCGGTAGAGAACTGTGGAAATCTCTCATTAATGCGGGCGTCACCCCCTGCGGCTTGGGATGCCGGGATACCCTCCGCCTCGAAGCCGCCATGGCCCTGTACGGACAGGATATCGACACCACCACCACCCCCCTCGAAGCCGGGTTGAAATGGTTGGTTCACCTCGATAGCAAAGGCGATTTTATCGGTCGGGAAGCCCTCGAAAAACAACACAAAGAGGGATTGAAGCGACGATTGGTGGGGCTGAAAATGGCAGGACGACACATTGCCCGTCATGGCTACCCGGTCCTTGCCGATGGGGAAGTCATTGGCGAAGTTACCAGTGGCGGTCCATCTCCCACCCTGGGATACCCCATTGCCTTGGCTTACCTTCCCCCCACCCTCGCCAAAATCGGTCGCACCCTCGAAGTGGAAATTCGCGGCAAAACCCACCCCGCTGAAGTGGTGAAAAAACCCTTCTACCGCCGGTCGAAGTAGAGGGAGAAACGGGAGCATTGGGGGAAACGGAAATTGTCCTCTCCCTTGTCCCCTTGTCTCCCCCTCCCCAAAAATGGGATAATAACGCAGACTCGTGAGGTTCGCGATCGCCATGAAATCACGCTCATCCACTGTTGCTGCCATTGCAGTGGCGATACTCTTAGTCGTCGTCGGCAGTCTTTACTGGCTGCGAGTCAAAACGCCCCTTTCCTTAATGGAAGGCGCACCCGTTTCCGCCCCAGAAGCGGCTATCTTCGTTCCCAAAGATGCCCCCGTGGTAGCATCGTTATTGGTCAAACCCGATCGCCTGCAAGGGTTGCGGCAAATGCGAACCCCCCTCCTCAAGCGCCGGGCATCTCACGCCGAGTTCGATCGCCTCAAACGCAGCCTCCTCGCCGACACCGACCTAGACTACGACCGCGATATCAAACCCTGGCTGGGGGATGAAATCACCTTTGCCATCACCCGCCTCGATGGAGATGGCGATCGCCGTAACGGCACTCAACCCGATTACCTAATCGCCCTCACTGTCGATGATGCTGCCAAAAGTCGAGAATTTTTAGATGCGTTCTGGCAAAACAAAGCCGCCGCCGGGGCGCAACTGGAAATTGAAGATTACAAAGGGGTCCAACTCATTTCCACCCAACCCCAGAAAAAGTTATTTTCCCTCACCTCAAAACCCCAAAAGCTCAACGTCAACCCCTTTGCCAACCCCGGTTCTAACCCCTGGGCAACCGCTACAGTTTCCGATCGCTTCGTCTTATTTGCCAACTCCACCAACGGACTGCGCCAAGCCATTAATCGCGTCCAAGCAGGAGATCTCAACCTCACCCACAGCCCCACCTACCAACAAGCCCTCGCCGCGCTCACAGATAAACGGCTGGGATTGGTTTATACCGATCCCGCTCAAATCGCCACCTGGATCGGCAAAACCCCAGCAAACTCCATCGCATCTCAAGATCGCCTCGCCCTCGCCATCGCCGCCAATCCTCAAGGAGTCCTCGCCGATACCGCTTGGCTGTCAGCACAACCGGAATCCCTCCCCGCATTCCCCACCACCACAACCGTTACCGCCTTAGAATACATTCCTCAAACCAGTGCCTTGGCCATTGCCGGTCGCGATTTAAACCAACTCTGGCAGCAACTCCAACTCGTCCTATCCCACAACCCACCCTTCTCTGGAGCGATCGCCTCAGTTATCGATCGCCTCCAAGCCAACCTCGGCATTTCCCTCTCCGAAGATATTTTTAGCTGGGTGCAAGGAGAATATGCCTTAGCCTTCATCCCCAGAAAACAGACCCAACTCGATTGGGTGTTTGTCGCCGAAACCTCCGACACCACCGCCCAATCCATGGCACACCTCGACGCAATTGCCGCCGGACAAGGCGACAGCGTCGGACCCTTTACCCTCAAAGGGGAACATCGGGTGGTAGCGTGGACGAAACTCTCCGCCGCCGAAGACGAGTCCGGTAGCGGTCCGCGCTTGCAATTAGAAGCCCAAGTTCGGGGGGTTCGCGCTCAAACCGGTCAGTACGAAATTTTAACCAATTCCATCGAAGCCATGGATAGGGTGTTTGGTGCCCCGAGAAGCGGATCGCTGCGATCTCTCGAAGATTTTGTTGCCGGATTAGGTCTTTTCCCCCCAGAAAATGACGGCTACTTGTATGCCAACTGGGAGGGTAGTAGATCTCCCCTAGAGCAACAATTCCCAGCCCTCAAATTCCTAGAAGTGGTAGGAGAATCCTTTTTCGGACATTTAAAATCCTTAACCGCGAGCAGCTACAGTGGCGAGTCGGGGATTCTGCGAACTCAGCTTTTATTCCGGTTGCGATAAATCACGTCAGGGGCGGCATCAGACATACCGGCGAGGGTGGGTGTAGAGTTTATGGTCTGGGTGGGGAATATAGCAGTCGCCATATCAGTTCGGTCACAATTGACTGTGGGCTTTGGGAGCTTCGGAGGGAAGACCTCGGCCAAATTACACAGCTATAAAGACAAAAAATATAAAGACAAAAAAACCCCAGAAATGTCGCAATTCCCAAAGGCTCTCGGGTGTGGGATGCAATTTCTGAGGCAGGTTTGACCGATTCGATCGATGGATGATGGGGCGTTTGGGACGCTCGAGATCTATCCAACTAGGAATCGAAGATCGGATTTATTGGTAATTATTTGTCTTCCTCACGATTGGCAGAAGACGATGTAGACTGGTTAGGTGCAGAACGCTGACCTCGGGAGAAAGAACGAGAAGACTGCTTGCGAAATTGCCGAGCGTATGCAAGGTTCCGAGACGCCTTTTCTTTCTTCAGATTGCGACGTTTAGACATGATGATTTCTCCATCAACACAACAACGTAAAAAACGCTTCTGGGGAAGCTTTCAAGATACAGTCGAGGGACTCCCCAGAAGCGTCAATCGATTCAATTTTAATTTTGAGGTTTAGAAGCGGCCACCACCTCTACGACCACCACCAGGACCACCGGGGCTCCTCTGTTCGCGAGGTCTGGCTTCATTGACTTTCAGGGAGCGACCCATCCATTCGGCGCCATCAAGATCGTCAATGGCTTTTTTTTCTTCCTCATCCGTCTCCATTTCGACAAATGCGAAACCACGCATACGACCGGTTTCGCGATCCATGGGGACGTGAACGCGCTTGACGCTTCCATAATCTTTGAAGACCTCGACGAGATCCTCTTTGGTCACCTCATAGGAGAGGTTGCCTACATAAATTGACATACAGTTGACGATCTCCTCGATCGGAATGGTGTAGAGAGCCAAGATGTCGGAGAAAGCCTGTCAATACCTTCGGAAACAAATCTCTCAATACTGAACAACAAACACTATCACCGATCCTTAATCTCAGTGACTATTCTAGCACCCGATCGGAAATTCGCGGATCGCGACCGAGGAACTTGAAGCCAGACCAGGATTTGAATGTGCGAGATAAGATGGATTTAATATCCTTCGATATCCGGCGCGAGTTGAGCTACGACCTCTGAAAAGACCGTTAGGGTCGGAGTATCGTTCAATTTTGAAACGCTCCCTACCGGCGTAATTACTACTACAAATTGTTGCGCGAAGATCGCGGCGAGCGATCCTCTCGGGAAATGTAATTGAGTAGAGATCCCCTCAAATTGTCATGAGTTACTTACAAGACTTCATCCCACATGGTTACCAAATATTAGAAGAACTCGGACACAACAGTTTGGGGGGAAGAGTCACCTACCGCGCCCAAAACCTCGAAACCGGTCAATTGGCTGCTATCAAACAGTTTCAGTTTGCGATCGCCCAATCGAATTGGGGCGATTACGAAAGTCTCGAACTCGAAATCGAGATGTTGCGCCACCTCAAACACCCCGGGATTCCTCGCTACCTCGACTCCTTCCCCACGGAAAATGGTTTTTGTTTGGTGCAAGAATATCTCGATGCCAAGTCCCTCGCCACACCCCGTAGTTGGACGCCGCAAGAAGTCAAAGAGATTGCATTATCGATCTTAGAAATACTCGTTTATTTGCAATCTCACAACCCCTGCGTCATTCATCGAGATATCAAACCGGAAAATATTCTCATCGACGATCTCCATCGCGTCTACCTGATTGATTTTGGTTTTGCCCGAACCGGCGGTGGAGAAATCGCTGCTAGCAGCGTGGTGAAAGGGACGATGGGATTCATGCCCCCCGAACAATTATTCGATCGCCAACTCACGGAAGCCTCAGATTTATACGGACTCGGTGCCACCTTAATTTGTTTGCTCACCGGTACCAAGTCCGTCAATATCGGCAACTTAATCGACGAAGACTATCGGGTGCGATTTCGCCATTTAGTGCCCCCCCTCAAACGGGGTTGGTTGAGTTGGTTGGAGAAACTCGTCGAACCCAAAATCGGCGATCGCTATGCCAATGCCGCCGAAGCGTTATCCGCCCTGGAAACTATCGATATCGAAGCCCTACCAAAAGTCAGAATCGATAGACCACATTTAGAATTTGCCGCCACGCGATACGGCGAGCAAGTCACTCAAAATCTAACCGTCAGCAATCCCATTCCCAACACCCTACTTTCCGGTCGTTGGGAAATTGCCCCCCACCCTAACGACTCTCCCGACAATCCCCCTTGGATTACCTTTAACCCCATTAAGCTTGAAAGTAATCGTACGATCTGCGAGATTACCGTCGATACACGCCCACTCCTTGCCAATCGCCTCTACGAACGCCAGATTATATTGCGAACGAACGCATCTCCCGAGACCTGCGATCTTCAACTAAAAGTCTACACCGCACCGCTCCCGAAACCACAACTTTTCAATGAGTTTTCTGGGGTGCGATCGACTTATCTTCTCTTCTGGACGGCGATCGGATGGCTTCTGAGTTCGGTCGTGCAGTCCAATTACTTTGTTGCCATCATACCCTGGGTATTCCTTCCAGCCATTTCCGCTTTCTTTTTTGTCGAAAAAACGGTTTTTAAAAGATCTAAACGAGTCAAGACAAAAGCTGAAAAAGTTGAAATCAAGCTGATGACATCGATGTTTGTGGCGATTTTATGTGGGGTAGCGATCGGTGTCGTTATCTCTCTATTTTTGGATCGCCCACTCCTCGGATTATTAGGGACTCAGTTGGGTGTAGTTTTTGGAGGCTTAGCAACTATCCATGGCACTTCCTCTAACTCTACTCGCTCTCCGATCGAGAAAAAGATTCGTCTTGAGAATATTCTGTCTAATCAATCATCAAAAAATGGCTGGACTGCATTCGGAAAGTTTATCTTCTTAAGCTTATGTTTTCTCGGCATCCTTTTCATCATTATGATTCTGGGCGGTATGGCATTCATCTTTGTTATGAGTGCTTTAGGAGCACCTCTTATCGCTGGAGGAATTGGAGTGGGGATGATGTTTCTATTTTTATATATGATTACTCATTTCTTCTGGTCGGGTCTTAACGTCGCAGTCGAAGCTATTGCCAATCGCGAGTTAAGTCACGGTCAATCTCCCAAAGAAGCGATAAATATCGCGCTACTCATCGCGGGTTTGGGAGTGAGCTTGGGTGTGGCGGTTCGATTGCTATTTGCCGTGGGGTTGGGGACAGAAGCTTTAAACGTGCCGATGGTTTATACCGTTATCATTGCATCTCTAGCCGCGACGGGAATTCCTTTACTCGATGCGAATATTTTCAAACCCATGCGAATTATCGATCGCTATCGTCAATCGAAACAAAAATTAATTCAACCTTAAAAGATCATGTTCTCCGAACCCACCCTGACATTTCCCAATTTTTCCAACTACGGTTACCAAATCGAACGAGAACTCGGTCATAATCGCAGCGGGGGTCGAGTCACCTATCTTGCCACCGAAATCAACACCGGACAATCCGTCGTTGTCAAACAATTTCAGTTTGCCCGTACTGGTGGTAACTGGAGTGAATATCAATCCTACGAACGAGAAATTCAGGTGTTGCGAGAACTCGATTCCCCCCAGATTCCTCGTTACTTAGATTCATTTCAAACCCCCACGGGATTTTGTATGGTGCAGGAATACAAAAACGCACCCTCCCTATCGAGTTTGACTCGCCTCACTCCCCATAAAGCCAAACAAATCGCGATCGCCGTTCTCGAAATCCTCAAATACCTGCAAAATCGCATTCCGCCGGTGATTCACCGAGACTTAAAACCCGAAAATATCTTAGTCGATGATGTTGGCAACGTTTTCCTCGTTGACTTTGGTTTCGCGCGAGCTGGTGGGGGAGAAGTGGCAGCTAGCAGCGTGGTGAAAGGAACCCTAGGTTTCATGCCCCCAGAACAAATGTTCAACCGCCAGATTACCATTGCGTCCGACCTTTATAGCCTCGGTGCAACAATAATTTGCTTGTTACTGGGAACCCCCTCCACGGAAGTGGGGAGTTTGATGGATGATGCCGGACGAATTCATTTTCGATCGCGCTTGTCGCAACTCAGTTCGGCGTTTCTCGACTGGTTGGAAAAGATGGTGGAACCCAACTATAAAAAACGCTATCCAACTGCTAAAGTCGCGCTGAACGAGTTAGTCTCGATCGAGGTTTTGCAACCGAAAAAGAAGTCTTGGATGCCGATTATTACCAGTTTTGCTGGGTTGGGACTTTTGGGATTGGGCTATTATGCTGTGGGTACTTCGGAAAGCGCAAAGGAAGCCGTTGAAGAGGTCGAAACATTAAGTACCTATCGATCGGTTATTTCCGACAGCTTACCCAGCGATCGAGAATCCATCGAATCCATCCAAAAGATAGAACTCGCTCGAACCGTCTATTTTTATCTAGAAGCCGATCGCCTCGAAGAAGAGGTCTATATTGGCACCTGTAGGGTTATCGCCCCCGGTTTTCGCTTAAAATATCAAGGCTCGTTTCCCTTAAAAACACAAAATTCGCGCTTGGAAACCTGGTGTACTTACTCCTTTAATTCTCAAGACGATAAACCCGGTACTTGGCGATTTGAGTTTCTCATTGATGAAGAACTGATTGCTAGCCAGACCCTAGAAGTTATTGACAGACCCGGAACATCAACAATTCGCTAAAATTTGGCAAATATTTCTCTCCATTCGTAGAATAGAGTGCTTCGAAGGTAACGCTTTCTCGTCATTTTTTACTTGAGCTATGTTGAGGAACGACCCTCGAGCCTTGCGGACAACTAAATTGCTGTTCGTCGAGGATTCGAGCGGGAATCACGGGGGTCATTGACGGTAAATTCGTTTCACACATATAGTGCATTTTTTTTCCTGTTTCATCAACCCAAACTACGCTACTATAGCTTTTGAGTTCCTGTTGTTGGGGCGTTGCAATTGCCATGGCAATTGCTTCTGGCGATACCCTCCCCGATTGAAAAGGGCCATGTTCGCCGATCGTCCAAATTTGATATCGATAGTTAGATGTTTCTGCCGGCAAAGCGATATTCAGTTCTTCAAGTGAATTGGCAAATTTTTCGTGCTCCAAATAATAAGCTTGTTGAGCGCGACTCATCGCACCCACATAACCTTTTCCTTCGAATCGTCTGGCTTTGCGTTCTGAATTAGCCGAAAATGAAAAATTTTTTATCCGATCGACTCGATAAATCGGTAATAAAACTGCCCCAACAATAAAATTATAAATGGCAAACTTACTCCAGAATCTGGAAGAATTAAGCCACAAAAATAGATTTTTGTTTTGATGTATGTTTGAGAGTTTCATCTTGAGAATTTATAAGATAAAAATCCAATAAATATGCGAAACTTAATATTTTTTATTTATATAAAATTATTCGTAGTATTTTTATATAGGTTGCGACAGTTAATCGTTTTGAAATCGCTCATCATCTCCAAGACTGGAAAATCCTGACCCGGTTTACGGGTTTCGCAAATTTGCGAAACGGGACGACCCTTTCCATCGAGAAAAACTATTCCGCCATAACTTCTAATTTCGGGTTGTTTGGTGCGCCCTATAACAATGACTTCGGGAGCACCCACTCCTCGATCGAAGGGTCCATTTTGAGGTCTCACCCACATTTGAAAATCGTAGTGATTTGTTTCGAGGGGTAGTCCAATTTCAAGATCCTCGAGCGAGTCTGCAAATTTCAAGTGGCTTGCGTAATAGGCTTTTTGGGCGCGAGCAGTCGCACCGATGAAAGAAACTGCTTCCGATTGCGGATCGGCACAGGTATAAAGTCTAGGAACGAGATCGCTTTGGGCAAAGATTTGATATGGGGTACAGAGGTAGAAAAATTTGAAAATATTTGTAGCCGATCGTTCGAGCCTCTCAATTTTGTAAATCGGTAGCAAAACCGCACCGATAACGCAGTTATAAATAAAAACTCGCAGCCAAAATCTAAAGCTCGTGAATTTTTGAGTCTTCTTTGAAACAGACTTAGATTGGGGAATTTCGATCGGTTCCGACGGCTTCATCGTCACTTCTGTCTCATCCTCTCAAGTCTTTGTCAGTATGGGTCTGGAACGATACCGACGATATGGGATCTAAAAAATCGAGTCTAAAAACGATCGCGAAAGTCTTTCCCAAATCGTAACAAAACCCAATCCGATCGCCCAGTCTCGAAAAGATCGCCACTCTATCCACCGACCCGAGCGCTCTTTCCGCTACAATTTGTGACAATAGCCAAAAAATCCTTGAATTCACCCATCAACTATGCTGTATCCCGTTGCGTGGCACGACGATCGCGTTTCCCTCATCGACCAAACTCGATTGCCCACCCTTTACTCGCGGGTGGAGATTCGCCGCAGCGACGATATGGCGATGGCGATTAAAACCATGATCGTGCGCGGCGCACCGGCAATTGGGGTGGCTGCTGCCTACGGAATGTATTTAGGGGCACGAGAAATCGAAACGGACGATCGCGCTGAATTTTTAACCGCCCTCGATGGCGTTGCCGATTTGTTGCGGGGAACCCGTCCCACGGCGGTGAACTTATTCTGGGCGATCGAACGGATGCTCAAAACCGCCCGCCAAACCGTGGGTTCCGTCGAATCCATTAAAACCCTGTTGCTCAAAACCGCCCAAGAGATTCAGTACGAAGATTTGCGCACCTGTCAGGCTATTGGAGATTGGGGTTTGGAGGCATTGCCCGAATCCCCCCAAAAGCTGCGAATTCTCACCCACTGTAATGCCGGGGCACTCGCGACGGCAGGGTACGGAACCGCATTGGGGGTCGTCCGTTCGGCGTGGCGGGAAGGGCGCTTAGAGCGCGTCTATGCCGACGAAACCCGTCCCCGACTCCAAGGGGCTAAATTAACCGCCTGGGAGTGCGTTCAGGAAGGGATTCCAGTGACGGTAATTACCGATAGCATGGCCGCCCACTGCATGAAGGAAGGACTCGTGGATGCGGTAGTCGTGGGGGCCGATCGAATTGCCGCCAACGGGGATGCAGCCAACAAAATCGGCACCTACAGCCTCGCCCTCGTCGCCCGCGCTCACAATATCCCCTTTTTCGTCGCCGCACCCCTATCTACGGTCGATTTCAGCCTCTCTGACGGCACTCAAATCCCCATTGAAGAACGCGATCCGGCCGAAATTTATCGAGTGGGCGACACCCAACTGACACCGCCCGGAGTCGATTTTTACAATCCGGCCTTTGATGTCACCCCCGCCGAATACATTGCGGCGATCGTTACGGAAGACGGTGCAATTCCTCCGGCGCAACTGGGAGAACAGATGCCGAAGCACCAACCAGTTTAAGGGGTTCGATCGCTGTCTTGCGAATGAGAAAAACCTGAGGGTAAACTCGTCTGGTTCTCCGATTTTCTCCAATGCTCCCGTCTATCCCGACGCTTACCCACAAAAGTATCCTAACCCTCCTGAAGATCGCGATACCTCTGTGCGCTCGAATCTAAAAATTTGCACAAAATTGAGAGTTTGGAGTAGGCTATCTAGTAAAATTGTCATCCGACCCAATCGCTAGAGCGGGCAAAAATGAAATTTTATAAATTCACCCTTTTTTAAGTTTGTACCTTGTCTGCGATCGCGATTTACCCTGGCAGCTTCGATCCGATTACCTTCGGTCACCTCGACATCATCGAGCGAGGATGTAACTTGTTTGACAAAGTTATCGTTGCCGTGGTAACAAACCCCAATAAAAAATCACTCTTTAGCGTGAGCGATCGCATCCGTCAAATTCGTTTGAGTACCTCTCACTTAACCAATGTAGAAGTCGATAGCTTTGACGGTCTTACGGTAAACTACGCTAAAATTCGCCAAGCGAACGTCTTATTACGGGGATTGAGAGTTCTCTCGGATTTTGAGATGGAGCTGCAAATGGCTCACATTAATAAAACCCTATCGGAACAAGTCGAAACCGTATTCCTTGCCACCCGCAACGAATATAGTTTCTTGAGCAGTAGCGCGGTCAAAGAGGTGGCCAAATTTGGCGGACCGGTCGATCGTTTTGTTCCTCAATCAGTTGCGTTGGATATATACAAATGTTACGTCAGGACTCAACCGGGATCGAACCCAACTCAAACGGAGCCACAGATCGGAGCGAACCTGCCCCAGGTGGAGTCCCCGTAGGAGATGCAACGCGCGATCGAGGCATCGATATTCAACGGGAACTCAACCGCCTCGAAGAGATCGTCCTCGATAGTCCGCGCATCCCCTTCTCGCGGCGAACGCTCATCGACGAAGAGCAAATTCTCGATATCCTCGATGCCATTCGCCTCAACCTACCCACCGCCTTCCAAGATGCAGAAGAAGTGGTGCGCCGTCAGGAAGAAATTCTTCAGCAAGCGGAACAGTACGCTCGGGAAATCTTGAATGCAGCGGAGCATCAAGCCTCCGGAATTCTCGATGAAATGGGCATCGTCCGCCACGCCAAAGAAGAAGCCGATCGCATCCGGCAGCAGGTCCAGCTTGACTGCGAAACCGCCCAAGAGCAGACTATTGCCGAAATCGAACGGATGAAGCAACAAGTGCAACAAGACCTCGAAGCCGCCCGCGCCCAAGCCTTAAGCGATGCTGAAGCCATCGAAACCGGGGCCGACGAATATGCCGATCGCGTCCTGCGCAATATCGAGGGGCAACTCAGCGAAATGATGCACGTGATTCGCAATGGCCGCCAGCAACTCCAACAGGAATCCGCCTATCGGATGCATCAAAAAGAGATGCACTCCGGAGGTGGGTATTCCGCAGAAAGTTGATTGAGAATGCCGTAGGGGCACAAGCATTTGGGAGAGCGATCGTCGCACAGATGAAACTCATATATCCAAAAGCTTTGCCCTCCGAGGGAGACAAGGGAGAAGAGGGAAAGTCATCAAACTGACCCATTGTCAATTGTCAATTGTCAATTGTCCATTGCCCTCTGCCCCCAAACCCCAATCAACCCAACCAGGGACTCACATCCACCTTCAAACTCTGTCCGAGTTGCAACAAGTGGAGGAGCTGCGGAGAACTCCAGTTCATTTCCGGAGATGGCACCGGTTGGCTTTGGGATTCCATCGCCGCCGTTTCGAGATCGATCGACCAATTCCCAACCCGACCGTGGAGCCACGCAAAATACAACTCCTGGGGTAGATCGAGACAGACTTCCAATTGCAGCCCAACAGAGGCAGCGATCGCCCGTTCGATACATTGGGCTTGAGCTGCCCCCCGAACGGCATCTTCCTCGTGCAGCAAGTGCCAGAGCGATCGCAAAATCAGCCGCTCTAGAATGTCCTTGGCTTCGGGAACCTTCAACTGACAGTGCAAGTGACCCGCTTCCGTGGCAATGGCTTCCAATTCTGCCAGGTGTCCTTGACCCCAAGTGGAATCATCTCCCGCATCCTCCAACTCGCGATCGAGGGCGCGAACGGTTTCCAAGCACCGCTGACTCAAAGCAATATCCGCCGCCACCTGCAATTCCTGGGGAACCGGCAATTCGTTTTGATGGAAAGCCACCAAAATGCTGTAGTTTTCCCGATAGACCTGGCTGTAGAGGCGATCGAGCCGTCCTAGAGTTTCCTGGTTGAGCAACTGAACGATGCGCTGGCGTTCTTCCGCAAACAAATCCTGGGGAGTGAAGGATTCTCCGTCAAACTGCTCGTTCATTGCCAACACGAGCCGCGCCGCACTGGCATCTTGGAGGCTGGCAAACAGTGTCTGCTTGAGCTGGGTATAGGCCAAACGATTGGAGAAGGGTTGGATGCAACAGTGGAAGTCCAAGCCCCCCAAATGCAACACCCCAAACACCAGATGCACCGTCTCGCGGGTAATCGTCGAGGTCAGATCCAACTGACCCACCGCCAGAGCCAGGACCCCCATGCGCTGGAGGTGGTAATCGATTTGATGGGTGTCGTAGCAATAGACGCGACTGCGCTCGCCGTAGGTGGTAAACAGGGAGCTGATGGCATAATGAGCCGCCACCTGCTCGATGCTAATTTGAGAGGTCTTGACCCGTTGGCGGTAAACATCGGCCCCATCGGCAAACATTTCCACAACGTTACTCGGAGCTTTGGCGATCTGGCGCACGAATTCCGGTTCGAGATCCGCCCCAGCTACTTCTCCTGCCAACTCGATCGCCCGCGCCGCGTAGCGCAGAATCTGAACCCCTTCCGGGCGAGATAGTTCCTCGAAAAACCAGCCGCAACTGGTAAACATCAGCAAGCTGTGACGCTGCATCTCCAAAAATCGCAAGGCATCGAGCCGTTCCGATTCGTTGAGGGGATGGGATTGGTGGCACTCTAAGAACCGAGCGATATTTTCCGGGGCGCGATCGCGAATCACTTGGATGTACTCATCTCGCGCCAACCAGGGATCGCGCAGCAGGGCAGAACCTTGGGTTTCGTAAATTTCGGCGAGGCGATCTCGCAGCCAATTCAAAGAATCCCGCAGGGGTCGCCGCCATTTTTGATGCCATTCGCCACCGCCGCCGCAGCCGCAATCATCTTCCCAACGAGCGACCCCGTGAGCGCAACTCCACGCCGTCGCCGGTTTGAGTTCGCACTCCCACGTGGGCGGATTGTGGGCTAGGTAATGGGCGTAGTTGGTCACCGTCCAACCGCGCTGGGGAAATTCCCGCATGAAGCAGTACGCCAAACATTTCTCCTTGCCCCGTTTGTGATGACCGAAGGTTTCTCCATCGGTGGCAACAGAAATCAGTTGGGACGGACGGAAATCGCCCCGAACGGCCAAGCCCAACCGACCGGCAAAGATTTGGGAACTATCGAGCAAATCGTCGAACCCCATATCCCGCGAAATCGGTCCGTCGTAGAAAAAGATATCGATATAGGCTTCCGGATCGCTTTTAAGGTAACAGCGGTAGGGACGAGTGGGATCGATTTGTCCGCCCCCCACTTCGTGCCACTCGGGATGGGGATCGTCGTCGGTGGCCATGGCGCGGCAGCGTTCCACCTGGGAGGGAGCGAGAATAATAAACTTAATTCCTTCGCGCACTAACGCATCTAACGTCGGATAGTCTACCGCGGCTTCCGCCAGCCACATGCCTTCGGGATCGCGTCCGAACCGGGAGCGAAAATCTTCGATCCCCCAGCGGATTTGAGTGTACTTATCGCGCTCGTTGGCGAGGGGCAAAATGATGTGGTTGTAGGCTTGGGCAATGGCATTCCCGTGTCCGCCCAATCGCTCGCAGCTTTTACGATCGGCTTCTAAAATCTTTTCGTAGACTTGGCGATCGTATCCTTCGAGCCAGGTCATCAGCGTCGGCCCGATATTGAAGCTCAAATACTCGTAGTTGTTGGCAATCCCCACCACTTCGCCGCGATCGTTGCAGATGCGCGCAAAGGCATTGGGACGGTAGCATTCGTGGTAGATGCGCTCGTTCCAATTGTGAAATGGCGCGGCTCCCGGCTGCCGCTCGATGGCGTCGAGGTAGGGATTTTCGCGGGGGGGCTGGTAGAAGTGACCGTGAATTGCAACGCACACCCCCGTTGCAGTGGTTAGCGGTTCGACGGCTTCGGTGCGATCGAAATCTACAGTTTGTCCCCGATGGGGGGATTGAGAAGTAAATGTCATGGAAGATCTGAGTTGATAAGGTTTAGAGGGTTCCCCAAGCGATCGCACCCGCTCCCGAGTTCGGGTGAAAATCGTGAAGAAGGCAGCCTGCGGGCAGCCTCGAAGAAAAGACTTAATTAAAACTTAATTGAAATCGCAAACTAGATGGAGCGCTCGCGAAGGATAAAATTGGCAAAAATTCAGGATGTCGATCTTTCTATTTCGACCCGATCGGTCAGTTCTGACGAGTAGACAGCGATGGAATGCTTTTTGATTCAAATTCTAGCACCCTCGATCTTAGCACTCCATTCTTGCGTTGGGGACTTTGCATGGGGTGCTTTTGTGAGGAAACGATCGAAAATTTTAATGACGAACATAGCATTTTGACAGAGCCAAAACGCTGGGGACAAGGGGCGATCGACGGATTAGAGTAGAGACACCCACACTGTAAGATAGTCCCGAATGTATTCCTGCAATTATCTGAGGAAAACTCTCGGAAATTCGATATGTCCACAAAAAATTTAATCTTTATCCTCTTATTACTTTTCGTTCCCATTTCTTGGGCAGCTCACTTTCTCGAATGGGGATCGCTGACGATTTTTCTCATGGCGGGTTTGGCGATCGTTCCCCTCGCCGCTTGGATGGGAACGGCGACCGAAGAATTAGCGGTCGTCGTCGGTCCGACCCTAGGCGGTTTGCTCAATGCCACCTTTGGGAACGCCACAGAACTGATTGTTGCTTTAATTGCCCTGCGGGCCGGCTTGCTCGATGTCGTCAAAGCGAGTCTGACCGGCTCGATTATCAGTAACCTCCTGTTGGTCATGGGGTTTGCGATGCTATTGGGCGGAATTCGCTACAAAGAGCAAGAATTTTCCTCAACCATTGCCCGTTTGAACGCATCGGCGATGAATTTGGCCGTGATCGCGATTTTGCTACCCACTGCTGTGGCCGCGACTTCCTCAGGCATCGAACCGGGAACGATGCAGAAACTCTCCACGGCAGTCGCGATCGTCTTGATTATCGTCTACGGACTGACGCTACTCTTTTCGATGAAAACCCACGCCTATCTGTGCGATGTCGGCGAAGCGGAAAACCAAGAAGAGGGCGAATCTCCCAACCCCTGGATTTGGGGCGGTGTTTTGCTCGCTTGCACCCTGGCGGTTGCCGTGGAATCGGAACTGCTGGTGGATTCCCTCGAAGAAGCCACATCCTATCTGGGACTGACCGCTTTATTTACTGGGGTGATTATCGTTCCGATCATCGGTAATGCTGCCGAACACGCGACAGCTGTTACCGTGGCGATTAAAAACAAAATGGATTTATCTTTGTCGGTGGCGATGGGGTCGAGTTTGCAAATTGCCCTGTTTGTCGCCCCAGTCCTGGTGCTGGCGGGATGGGTGTTCGACCAGCCGATGGATTTGAATTTCAACCCCTTTGAACTGGTGGCCGTTGCCGTTGCGGTGCTGTTGGCAAATTCCGTGAGTTCCGACGGTCGATCGGATTGGCTGGAAGGGGCTTTACTCCTGGCAACTTACACCGTCCTTGGCTTTGCCTTTTTCTACCATCCGTAAGCTCGAGTCAATTGCGGGCGATCGCATCTCATCACTGTCGATCGCTCGTGACTCGATGACTGCTAACCGTCCTAACCCTCCCGAGTCCTGCCGCGGGCAACGAAACCGGTCTGCACCTGAGTGTCTGATACATCTGTGTCAAATCCTTGATTTCTCATGGCAATTCGATAACCGGCCCTGAGGCAAGTCATGGTTTGTAGGCGATCGCACGGGCAAAAAACAAGCTGGGAACCGTAAAAAAACGTCAGTTTTGGATAAGACTGTTTCGGGTGAGCGTGGGGAATGGGGAATGGGGAATGGGGAATAGAGTACCCGACTCACCCGTAAGGAGATTCTCCGATGTGCGATGGGCTGCCTCTCGAATAGCCAGCCCGCCCGAACAGCAATCAGAGTCAGGATTTGAGTCTACGACTTCAACAAAACTGACGTTAAAAAAACTCGAGTTCGGGTTAAGGATGTTGAACCCTCGATTTTCAGTTGAAACAACGCCAACTCGTTTTCTCGATCCTGAAATTGACAGCAACAGAATGCGGGTTTTCGCTGATTCTGAACTCACCTTCAAAAACAAAATTCATACGGAGCAAAACTTTTAGATTCTGAGTTTGCCACTCAGGCTCCAAGCGACTCTGAAGTGACAACATTTTTTGATGAACGACCCGAACGAGATTTAAAAACAATAAACATCGTTTGTCAAGCTTTGAGTCGATGAACTGTAAATTTTAGGTTAGAGTTAAAACTTTTTTTGATATTCGATCCGAGATTTTTCGGTCGAGATTATTTTGAGAGCGAGTATTGGTCTATCCCTCGATCGAATAGCTAGTAAAAATACGGATTTAATTTATAAAAAAATTACAAAGCAAATTTTTTTTCTAGGTCAATCGAGATTTTTACTTTCAAAAAAATGATGTTATACCGAAAAAGTAAACGCGAGCGCAAACAATGCTTGTGTAGATATAACTACTCAATCGAAATAGGCTACAGATTCAAGATATCTTTGAAGTTTTAGAAGCTTAGAATATCTAACTCAGAAACGAACAAAACATCTAACAAACTGTAATCTAACCGTATATCGCCGATCGATTGAACCTTCAAGCGTCTTTGGGGTAACTAAATCAACAGAATTCATTCGAGCGAGAAAAATAGATGGGCGATCGAAAAGATGCAATTTCAATTTGGGATAATAAATTCAATGATTCGCAAGACCCAACGCATTTTCACCTCTCTTTCGGCGGCGATCGCGATGGGCTGTAGTCTTTCGACAGTAGCCCAAGCCAATCCGATCGATCCTGCGCCCGATCGAGCTGAAGATATTCCCCAAAAACTATTTCTCCCAACCGACTCGGAAAATTCTGCCATCCCATTATTCGAAGAGGAATATCAAAAAATAATTGTTGGCGGTCTTTTAGATGGCGAATCAGCTGACTCTCCGCGTCAGCGCATCGATCCCAATACGACAACCTCCTTATTTGGTGGCGTGGGTAGCATCACCGCTAAGGGTTTTCTCTGTACGGGTGCGGCAATTAGCCGCACTCACATTCTGACAGCAGCCCATTGTCTCGACCAAAATGACAACGGATTGTGGAACGACGATCTCAATCCCAGCAACGTTTTGTTCAATCTCAATTTCGGACAAAATCGCTCCCACCGCCTTCGGGCTCAACAACTCGATATTCATTCTGACTACACCGGGTTTGCTAAACCGAGCATCAACGACGATTTAGCGATTATCACCCTCGAAGATCTTCTCCCGGAAGACATTCCCATTTACGAGCTGTATCGCAATCCCCTCGTTGCTGGAGATATTCTAACCATGGTGGGATACGGGGCTTCAGGCAACGGCGTAGATGGCTACACCACGGGAGCAAGTATCAGTAAAAAGAGAGTGGGTCAAAATAGTGTCGATCGATTTAGGAGAGATGATGAAGGTAGCGGTGAGAACGAAGTCTTTTTATACGATTTTGACGGCCCCGATTCTTCCACGAACCGCATGGGAGGGACAACCCTCGGTAACGATATCGAAGCGATCGTCGGACCGGGGGATTCTGGAGGACCGAGTTTTATTTGGGACGACGATACCTTAAAACTTGCCGGAATTAATACTTTTACGTTTGGGGGTGGGGGCAAGTTTGGGTCGACTGGGGGAGGAATTATGCTTTCAGCTTATACCGACTGGATCGATGATATTGCCATGTTAAACATCCCTGAAACCGATAATGGAGAGCAACCCGCCAAAGTCCCAGAACCGGGAACGATCGCCGGTCTCACCCTCGTAAGTCTCTGTTTGCTGCGCAAGGGTAAATACAGCAAACGCCATCTCGACTAACGTCAGTTTTGGATATGACTGTTTCAGGTGAGGACGGGGAGTGGGGAATGGGGAATGGGGATGGAGTACTTTCCTCCTGAGCCAGGAAATCTCGCCAGTGTTGTCCCTTTGCTGTCGCGAGGCTTGCCGAACGCCCGAACCTCACCCAGAGTCGGCATCCCGGCGAGGTCGCGGTAGTAAAACTGACGTTATCTAGGAGATCGACTCGTGGCAACGCGATCGATGACTCTCCCGATCTCCCCCTCACTCCAACAGTTGGGCTAAGCGATCGCGAAACGCATCCATCCCAAACTGTGCCAGCATCTGCTCTCTGAGCCACTCACCATTGCAACGACGATCGCCCCCCAGCAAAATTTCAATGCAAGCCGCCGCGACGGCCTCGGGGTCGCGGTGGGGAACCTGCCAGCCCAGTCGGCCGTCCTGGAGCGGGTCGGCGGAGCCATCGCGATCTCCAGCTAAGACGGGAATCCCAGTGGCCATGGCTTCGAGGTAAACGATTCCAAATCCTTCTTGAGAGGGCATGATATAGGCATCGGCAACTCGGTAGTGGTCGGGTAACTCCTCATCTGGGACAAACCCGGCAAAAATCACCCGATCGACGACCCCTAAATCCTTCGCCAATTGTTCCAAACGCGGTCGATCGTCCCCTCGCCCGATCGCTAAATACTTGACATCGGGAAACTTTCGTAAAATTGTCGGCAGTGCCCGAATGGTAACGTCAACTCCTTTATAGATATCTCCCGACCACAGTCTCGCCACGGTCATCAGCACTTGAGAACCTTCCAAACCATACTTCGCCACTAGATGAGGAGGTTTAGGAGCGGGCGTAAACATTTCCCCCCGAATTGCACAGGGCAACAGCTCGAACTTTTGCAGGTCGAGGTGGTTGGCGCGGCAGGCTAAATCCCGGCTGTAGCGGCTAATGGTCCAAATGCTTTGGGCGTGCTCTAGGGCATCCCGATGCAGTTTGGGTAGCGGGTCCCACACTTCTTTGCCATAGGTTAGCACCGTATAGGGAATGCCCAACGGCTGGCACAACATCCGAATCAGAGGGGCGAGGTTGATGTGACCGCAAAACACGCGATCGGGTTTTTTGCGCAATAGTCTCGCCAGGAGCGTTGCAGCGAGTCGGATGCGCCCCCACCACAGGGGTAAGGTATGCAGATAGTGAAACTGCATCGGATTGGGTTTTGTGCGATCGCCCGTATCGAAGGGATTGTCACATCCCAAACCGTCTCGGAGTAACAAAATCTCAGCCGTGCGTGCCCGATCGGTCGTGATAAGAGTAGAGTATGTGCGAAGAATATCCTTCACGTAAGACTGAATCCCCCCCTCGCCCGAAAACACTTCCAAAAAAACAAAAATATCCTCAGTTGTTTTCGGATCGCCGGTTACATCCATCATTGCTTTGATTCCCGTCAAAACTCTTGGGGTCGATTCGATCGATTCATCCACGCTGACGGTTGAAAATCTTTCCTTCCCACGAGAAAACCTACTGGTCATCTTTCAATCATCTTCCCTTGCTCGAGAGTGTCCGCTATTTGCTGTTAATTCTTAAACCATTGCCCCGATCCCATCTTTGCGGTCGGTGGCACTCCAATGCTTTTTCTCGCATTAGCCTCAATTGGTTACTCCGATGCACGGTAGAGCGAGTGAGAGCTCTAGGGATAGGGTTTGCGCCCACCCTTGACGGCACGCTGCGTGAGGTGCTTTCGGCTCGCAATTCCTAAACCCCAATACTACTAGTGTATCCCGTTGAGAAAAGTGACGATCGTGGAGGTGAGAGACACCGATTCTGGCCGTCAGTCTTCACCGGTCATTTTGTCCTGGGTCTAGTCGTCGTCCTCTGTGAATTCATTGATAGATCCGTCGCCATTCTCCGATCTCATTTGAAAACGCGATCGAAGAAGTTACAGGCGAGTCCGACTTTAAGTCTCGATCGCACTCCCTAACCTGAATTATTCATCAAACGCTCAAGTCTCGATCGCAAGCGACCCTCACGCCAACCAACTATTTTTCGGGTAAGTGTCCAGCTGCCTTGCTAGACAAGGCTTAGAGAGTGTCGTCGAACTTCAGGAATCATGCAGCCTCAATCTAAAATCTCAAGTCTATAGCAGTTTGCTGAAATCTTGACCCCACCCAGAATAGACCGAAAAAATGTAAACATCCGCAGGGGTCGTGCCTCTGTATTTACACCGTTGCTGATGATTGGAGTCTACCTTTGTGAAAACTGCGATAAGATCGGGTTTCGCACCTAAAATTTCATAAAAGTCAACGCCTCTTCTAGCTTGTCAAACCTCACATTTGCGGGGCTTTCTAACCAGAAAAGACGTTGACAAAGTCGATTTAGCTCGATGTGGAGCGATCGAAATTTAGAACAAGCCTAAGGTTAAAGACTCATCCAAGGGGAAGGTCGCACCGATTCCCAGCCAAAGAGTGGCGAGGGTTCCGAAGATAAACACGGCGGTGGCAACCGGACGGCGGAACGGATTCTGGAACTTGTTCACGCTTTCAATAAACGGAACCAGCATCAGACCCAGAGGAATCGCCGAGGTAATCGCAATTCCGAGCAACTTGTTCGGAAGGGTGCGCAAAAGTTGGAATGAAGGGTATAAGTACCACTCTGGCAAAATTTCCAGAGGCGTTGCAAAGGGGTTGGAAGGTTCTCCAACCATGGCAGGATCGAGTACGGCTAAGCCAACCACGCAAGCGATGGTTCCCAGAATCACAACGGGGAAAACATACAAGAGGTCGTTGGGCCAAGCAGGTTCGCCATAATAGTTATGGCCCATGCCTTTGGCAAGCTTAGCTCTAAGATTCGGATCGCTCAGATCCGGCTTTTTCAAGGTGGACATCGTTATTCGCGTTCTCCTGAATTAAGAGCGTATTGGCGGTGTAGTCTCTAAAATTGTAATTTGATATTTTGGTATTTTCCCAGTGATGGGATGTCCCATATCGAGTTCAATCAATTTACAACGGACCGGAGATGCCCTGCTTGCGAATCATGAGGAAGTGCAGCAGCATGAAAACGGCAATTAACCACGGCAACACGAAAGTGTGAAGGCTGTAGAATCGAGTGAGGGTCGCTTGACCAACGCTCGTTCCACCCCGAATGGCTTCAACCATCAGCCCACCCACAACGGGAATGGCTTCAGGGACGCCGCTCACAATTTTGACAGCCCAGTATCCCACTTGGTCCCAAGGCAAAGAGTAGCCGGTGACCCCGAAAGAAACGGTAATCGTTGCCAAGACAACTCCGGTGACCCAGGTTAGCTCGCGGGGCTTTTTGAAGCCACCGGTGAGGTAAACCCGGAAAACGTGCAGAATCATCATCAACACCATCATGCTGGCAGACCAGCGATGGATCGAGCGGATCAGCCAACCGAAATTCACATCCGTCATTAAGTATTGTACGGAGGTAAAGGCTTCGGTAACCGTGGGTTTGTAATAAAACGTCATGGCAAATCCAGTGGCGAACTGGATGAGGAAGCACACCAACGTTACTCCACCTAAGCAGTAGAATATGTTAACGTGAGGCGGAACGTACTTCGTCGTGATATCGTCGGCAATTGCCTGAATTTCCAGACGTTCCTCAAACCACTGGTAGACTTTTGAATCAGTTACCTGTTTGGAAAACATTTACAGTAGATCGTGAATCTTGCTATAGAAAATGTAACACAACTTGACAGGCTCTAACCTAATTGGTTTTGGCAATCTCCTCCGAAGCTGCCAAAAATCTCGTGCGTTATGGGTTCGAGGCAGTTTTCTACCCTCCAGGGAAATCTGAGAAACTCCGGTGAGATAAATTTACCTGGGCAAATTTTACATCGCTCTGGCACACTATACACAAGCCATCGATCGATACTCTTGAATTAAGGTTGTTATTATGCGTCAACGAGCTTTCTGGGTTGGACTCATTGTCGTGCTACAAGTTGTAGTCGGCGCGTTTTGGTGGAGTTACCCCGCTCTTGCCCTGACCGAGGAGCAAAAACTAGTTTCAGAAGTGTGGCGCATTGTCAACCGTTCCTACGTAGACGATACCTTCAACCATCAAAACTGGTGGCGAGTGCGCCAGCAAGCCCTCAAACGGCGCATGAGCGATCGGCAACAAGCCTACGACACGATCGAAGATATGTTGGCCCGTCTCGACGATCCCTTTACCCGCCTCCTCAGACCGCAGCAATACAAAACCCTGCAAGTCAGTACCTCAGGCGAACTGACCGGTGTGGGACTGCAAATCGCCATCGATCCCGAAACGAAAGCCATTGAAGCGATCGCTCCCATTGCCGGCACCCCAGCGGAGTTTGCCGGCATTCAACCCAACGATTTGATTTTGAATATCGATGGCGTGCCGACAACGCAACTGTCTCTCGAAGAAGCAGCCAATCGCATGAGGGGACCGATCGGTTCTCACGTGATTTTGCGAGTGCAGCGACACACCGATCGAAAGATTGAAGATCTCGATATCGTCCGCGATCGAATCGCCATCAACCCTGTCTATGCGGACCTGCGACCCCTCGACGATCGAACCGATCGACAGGTGGGTTACATTCGCCTCACTCAGTTTAGCGCTAATGCCACGACCGAAATGACCCATGCCCTGGCAGATTTAGAAGCACGGGGGGCCGATGCCTACATTCTCGATCTGCGGAACAATCCGGGAGGATTGCTGCAAGCCGGGATTGAAATCGCTCGCCTGTGGCTCGAAGACAGCACCATCGTCTATACTGTCAACCGGCAGGCAATTTTAGGTAGCTTTGAAGCGGCTGACACCGCTCTGACAAAAGATCCCTTAGTGGTGTTAGTCAATCAAGGAACCGCCAGCGCCAGTGAAATTCTCGCCGGTGCCCTGCAAGATAACGAACGAGCCACCTTAGTGGGCGCTCGCACCTTTGGCAAAGGGCTGATTCAATCCCTATTCGACCTCTCCGACGATGCCGGACTTGCTGTCACCGTCGCTCGCTACGAAACCCCAAATCATACGGATATCAACAAGTTAGGTATTACCCCGGACTTTCTCGTCAAGCAAGAGGCACTGACGCGAGATATCGTCGCAACTCCAGCGGATAAGTCTTACCAAAAGGCGATCGATTTGTTAAGCGGTCAAGGTTTAGTGGCGAGTACGACGAACTTGCGGGCTGCGGCAAAGAATTAGTCCGGTCATCGCCGGTTGGGATTGCGTGTGGGGTGACCGGTTGTGGGGCTTCAAGTCACCCTCAACCAGAGCGGATTCTCCCTGCATTTAGGTAGCGATTCCGACATCTAACCCCGACCTAGATGACCTCAACTGCACTGGAACATCCGGAACTCGCGCCTCACGTTAACGATAAGAGTTCTTGGGCAATCGGCCCGAAAATCCTTGAAACCCTTTCGGAGGGCAGGCTGTTAGCGTTTCGAGCGGAAAATTCTTCAAATCCACGGCCAATCAGCGTTTCAACGATTTTAATTTGACGACTTGGAAGGTTATTTGTGAAAAGATTGCTGTACCTAAGTTTTAGCGATTGCCCTTTAGCTACTCAATCACCCAGAATCCCTGAAATGTCGAAGAGGCGATCGCCTAACCTTCCAAGTCGTGTCAATTTCTCTTGCCCAATAACTCTATAATTCCCGATCGAGGAAACTCGCGTGTTGAGCTTCTTCAAGGTCAGCTTGCACTTTCAGCTCTCGCACGCATTCTTGAGCCGCACCAACCGTCAAACCGGCAATCGCCCCGACAATTGCGTATTTCATGTGGGTGTGGGTGTAGTAATCGGTGCGAGCAATTTCGGCTGCTGCTACGCCCAACCCCGCACCGAGAATGGCGGTAATCAGACTCGCAAAGACGATCGTCGGCATGTTCACGGTATCCCCCAGACAGTGTGTCATCGATGGACTCGCTCGTGCTACTGCTAGCGTAAGCTGAATAGGTCTCAAATCGATCGACTTGAGACCTCGAAGACACGCTTTTTAAAAATCTGTAATATTGCGTTACCACAAATCCGGAGGCAGATAAGACTCCTGACGCTCTAACCAATCTTGCCCGATTTGGATGGTAATATCCGATTCGATCGCCCCGGTACTATCGATGCGCACTTCTCCAAACCCCAGCAGGCGACGCAGCCGTTCGGCACTCTTCGAATCCCCCGACTGAGCGATAATGCGAGTCTCTTGCAAGGGTTGAATTGAAGCGCGATCTTCGTAGATATTCGCATATCCACCGTCGCTGAGCTTCTCGATCAGGGCATCGACGGCTCTCACTCGTTCGGTGGTATCTTGAATGGCAATGCGCAAATAAGCCGGATCGATCGCCAGCGCCCGTTCTGATTGGTAACCGCGATCGAAGTGGGCGGCCATCATTTCATCGATCGCCCCGTAGTTGGGAAGCCAGTAGCTCGGATGTGCTGGAGATGCCGGGATATTAAACTCTCCGGGCAACATCATCATTTGGGTATTCTCCCGTGTCATATTCGAGGCAAAACCCACCAGTGCGACCAATTCCTCAACGCTGAGATTGGTATCGATGTGATCTTGAATCACGGAGAGAATTTGCGGCATCCGCACCAGGGTGGCTGGATTGAGTGCTTGTTCGATCGTCGCTCGCATTAGCATTTGCTGGCGTTGGATGCGACCGATATCTCCCCAGGTATCGTAGCGGAACCGGAGAAACTGGAGCGCCTCTTCCCCGTTGAGGTGTTGTTCTCCCTTTTTCAAATCGATATACAAATGCTGGGTGTTATCCGTATACTTCATATCCTTGGGAATGTAGACGGAAATCCCCCCCAGGGCATCCACCAACTTTTCAATTCCCTGAACGTTAATGCGGACGTAGCGATCGATCCCCACTCCACCCAGAAGTTCGCTCACGGATTTGGCACTTAATGCCGGTCCTCCAGCACGATTGGCTTCGTTAATTTTCGTTTCCCCAACCCCTTCGATCCAGCTGTAGGTATCGCGCGGAATCGAGAGCAAGCTCAACTTACCGTCCTTGGGATCGAAACGCACCATCAGCATACTATCGGACAACCCGTCGAGAGAATTTACCAACGGTTCGTAACCCGACTCCGTCGCTGGTAAATCCACATCTGAGGTAATGACTTTCGTCCCCAGAACTAAAATATTGACCGGTCGGGTCAGTTCCGGCAGACGCATGTTCATCCGCGCCAAATCCTCGGAACTAAAGACTTCTAACTCTTCTGCCGAGAGTTTCGATTGCATCAGCGGCGTACTGGAGAGGGAAAACGCAAGCAACGCCCCGGCCGTTGCCGAAAGCATTGCCACTCCAGCTAATCCCGCTCCCAACCACAGCCAATTTCCCACACCCGATTTCGCCGGTTTTTTGGGAGTCGATCGCTCCTTCGTGGATGAAGTTTGGGTTGGATTGACACGATTCTGAACTGGCACTGGATTCCTCACACTCAATTATTGTTGGGTACTTAGAGATGACCCTCTGAACACCGAACGCAATACCTTGTCAAGGCAGGCGTTTGCCGATTTTTTCGATTCCCGGTAGCCCCAGGGGTTTTCGTCTCCACAAACGCACCATCAAGCCGAAATTCATTAAAAAATAGGTGGTCGTCCACAGGCTATTAGCTATCTCCAACGGGAGTACGGGCAATTCCGAACTTCGAGCGCTCATTCCTAACAAAATGTACCCTGAAAGCCAAATTAACGCTAGGGTAACAACCAACCGACTCGCTGATTTCTTCGCTGGGGAGCCTTGCCCTCGATATAGCGTCCACCAGGCTGGGAGGAAACCAAAGACGGGAATCAGGTAGATAAACACTTCGAGGCGTTGGAAATCATCTCGACGTTCGGGGGGTAGGTTGTTCACGATCGTAAAAGGGAGAAACGGGTACTGGGGACGCTGGCGGGGAAACGGCTTTCAAAGGAATGCTTTTTAGAATCGATGCGTTCGCGCGCGCGTCTCATGCAGGAGAATCGAGCATTGGAATGGAACGAGATTTCAAGGGCTTGCTCTCCCCCCTTCGGTCGACGCGGGGTCCGACCGCTTCCCCTGCTTCCATCGCGATTGCCTGCTCACATCCACCGGAATCTAAAAAACCTACACTTGTAAGGGGAGAAACGGGAGCAAGATGCTCCCACGATGTACGGTTAATTATCCTCCGAAGCTCCCGATGCTGCCCATGTCCCCGATGCTTTTAATCCCGAGCTGGAACCGTCCACCACGCAAGGGCATAGGGTTGAGTGTCATCGTTCGCCTGCCGGTTGTATTCGACGCGGATTTTATAGCGTCCGGTTTCGGGGACGGCATGGAAGACATGTTCGGTACTATCCACCTCGGATTCAGAAGACCAGATACTGTTGGCTGGGTCGTTTTCTTCCAAGGGCATGAGATAGACGTTAAGGTCGTTCAAGCCCCGATCGAGAAAAGTTTCTCCTTCATCGTAGCGATCGTTGCCATTGGTGTCATTGAGTTCCACTACCCGATTCCAGCTTAAGGTGAGGGCGACGTGACTTCCAGCCTGTAAGGGTTTTTCTAAAATGTACTCTCGAGATTCTCCTACGGTGATGCGATCGTAATTCCAACCGATGGGCGGAACGGGAGAACTGGATTTCCACTGACCGGGGCTGAATTGTTCGTAGGCGCGATAGGCATTGAGATGTCCGGTACCCATATCCCCGTGGAAGGGAATGACGCGATCGTTGTGGGCATCGGAGGCAAACCAATCGCTGCTTTGCTTATCGCTAATCGTCCGGGTCATCCCTTGGAGCAAGCCGTCGCCACTGTCGGCTACTTTCTCAGCAGAGTTGAGCATCACGGCTTTCATCACCTCGTGACGGCGCGCGTCCAAACTCCAGTGGGGTTGGCGGCTGCTAAGCTGGCGATCGCCGTATTCTTGCAGAAGGGCCACCGTTGCGGCAACGTGGGGGGAGGCAAAACTCGTACCGGTATTTTGAGAAACCGTGCCTTCGCGATCGATTAAATTGACATTCCGACCGGGGGCGAGGATATTCACCAATCGCCGACCGTCTACGTTGGTTTCTAAACCCACCAGCCGACTTTCAACCCCAGTAAAGACGCTGCCCAAATTCGAGACATCCACCTGGCGAAAAACCCCCTCTTCCTCGCGGGAGAAGGCAACGTTAATGCCGTTGAAGTTATCGGTAGGGATGGGAATGCCGCCGCTGCCTTGATTGCCGGCAATCGCGTAGAGAACGTTGTGGGCTGATGCCGACCAATCGACGCAGAGGGTGAGTAGCGCGTTGCCATCGAGTTGGGCGTCCGGTCGGGGATCGAGATAGAGGGGTTCGCCAAAGCTGAAGTTAATGGCGCGCACGTCGTTACCGTTTTGTTCGGCAACGTGCTGGGTCGTCAAACACTCCTGTTCTTGGCGGTTCATTCCCATGCCCAGGGCGGCCCCAGCGGAGTAGAGTCGCGCTTCGGGGGCGACGCCCGGTACGGCTTTGGCCGAGCTGACCATCACCCCGGCGACGCTTTGAGCGTGACCGTCGAGGTTCGTATCGCTCTGGGCGGGAGCATTACGAAAAAACACGCCAGCTGGTGCCGTGCCGCCAACAGGAAGCGTATATTTGTCGAGACCGAATTGAGCGGGTCTGCCGATTTCCACTTGACCGATGGCGATTTTTCGACCTCTGAGATTGTAGGGGGGGTCGTGCAGTCGGCGAGCGTCAATTCCCGCTTCTCCAACGGAGATGGCTCGGGCGATACCGTGCCATCCCAAGCAAGATAACCCGAGGATACCGGCAATAGAGAGCAATTGTTTCGCAGTCTTGGGCTCGATCAATGGAGTGACTCCAATCTCAACGGTCGCAACGATCGAGTCGCCAACCGATCGCCTTCTATTTGGGTTGGGAAGTTGCGATCGAGCCGCTCCCTCGATTTCCCGGTTGCCATCGACGGGGTTGGTTGCCGCGAGCTTAGGATGAGGTGAAAGGTCGATCGCCGATGTTCCCAAAGGTGAGTTCATCTTGAGATTCGAGGAGAACCCGAGGTCGTTCTTTTCACCGAAGTCCTACAAGTTGGCAACGGGTCTGGCGCTTTTGCGATTGTTTCGAGCGCCTGGGCGATGGAGGATCGATCGTTCCAAAATCCCGAGTAGAAAACGGATTCGGTCGATTTAACTCGACTTCACCCTCAAATTGTGCCACGCAGCTCTGGAGTTTGCCAACTTGGGTTTGTGACCGATGTCGCGGTTTCATTGTCGGTCTTTCGCGAAGACCGCATCTGCTAACGCACCAAATAGTATGTATTAAACTTTTAAGTGCCTAAAGAAAAATTTTGTTTGTTGTTCCCCCCTCCACCAGAAAAATACATTTTTTAGAGAGGGGATGAGATCGAACATTTTTTTAGATTTTAGAACCCGGAATAAAAAATTATAAATTTATCAAAAAGAAATAAATTAAATTATTTTTATACAAAAAATTTAAGATAATTAGGCTCTCTTATTTTTCTTGCGCATATCTTAAAATAGATTCTAAAACGCCCTTTAATTAGGAAAAAACAGGAATACTGCAGTTGCTCGAACATATCATTAAAATTTTTAAATTATTCTAATTAAGATCGTAAAATTTATTTTTTAATAGTTTCTTAATTTTTAAAAAATAAAAATATCGATCGCGGTCAGATAATCTATCCTTCTCGGCTAAAAAAATAGATCTAAAATCTTCGGATATCACTTTACCCGAGCGACCAATTTCGTTAAAATGCTGCCATATAGATCCCGATGGAATCATCCCGTCACAGCTCATGTTTGCTCAGAATTCTCCACCGCTTCCAGCAGCTGCTTCATCGATCGTCCTGGTATTTTTAAGTGGATGTGGGGGAGAGCCGCAAGCCGCCGCTCCACCTCCGGTGCCAGTGGAAGTGACGCGGGTAAGCTTCGATCGCGTCGAGAGCAGCGATACCTTCAACGCCCGTTTGCGCGCCGAGCAAGTTGCCCAGATCCGTCCCCAGGTTAGCGGTCAGGTGAGTCAAGTTTTCGTCGATCTGGGAGATTTCGTCGTCCGAGGCGATCCGCTGTTTGCCATCGATCCGGCGCAGCAAGCGGCGATCGTCCGCTCTCGGGAAGCTGCCGTTCGAGTGACCGAGGCAGGTCGGGCCAATGCCGTCGCTAACCTCAGAGCCGAAGAACGAGAGCTAGACCGCATCCGAGCCGAGCAAGCCAATCTTTCCGAAGGCTCCCTCCTGAGCGACGCTCGCGCCCAAGTGGCCGCCGAACGAGCCGAACTCCAACGACGGCAAGCCGTGCTTGAATACAGCCGCAAAGAAGAGAAACGATACCGCGAACTCGCCGATGGGGGAGCTGTGGCGCGGGAACGCTACGACGCAGCAGTGCGAGACCTACAACAAGCCGAAGCCGATGTCGCCAACCAAGAAGATGAAGTACGCTCGGCCATCGCTGCGGTCGGTGCGGCCGAGCGAGATCTCGATCGCCGCCAAGCCACCCTCGACGCCCAAATCGCCACCCAAAACGAGTTAATCGCCGCGGCAGCCCTCAACGTCGTCACCATCGACGAACAAATCCAGCAGGCAGAAGCCGAAGTCCAAGAGGGGGCGGTAGAGCTGGGATACTACAACGTTCGCGCCCCCTTCGACGGCGTTATCGGCGACGTTCCCACTAAAGCGGGGGATTACGTTACCCCCCAAACGGATCTCACCACCGTTAACCAAAACCAACCCCTGGAAGTCCTCATCGAGGTACCCATCGAAGCCGCATCTCGCATCCGCCAGGGCATGACCGTCGAACTGCTCTATCCGAATGGAGAATCCGTGGGCATCAGTCAAGTCTCCTTCGTCGCTCCGGAAGCAAACTCCGACACCCAAACCGTCCAGGTGAAAGCCCTCTACGGCAATAGCTTAGGCGAACTGCGTACGGACGAATTGGTGCGGGCGCGGGTGATTTGGGAGGAAGAAGAAGGTCTCACCGTGCCCTTTGCCTCCGTGACGCGCATTGGCGATCAAGCCTTCGTATTCGTCGTCAATGGAGAGTCCGAAGCATCAGAAAGCGATCGCTCCGAGGAACCCTCTTTATTGGTTTCTCAAGTTCCCGTTAAATTGGGATCGCTCCAAGACCAAAGCTACGAAGTGGTGTCCGGTGTAGATGTCGGCGATCGCATCGTCTCCTCGGGAGTACAAAAACTCTCGAATAACACCCCCGTGGTGATTCGCGCCGACGAGGATAGTGCCGCTCGATCGAACCCCGAACCGGAATCTTAGATGTGATGGGAGCTTCGGGAGAGGGGGAGACAAGGGGACAAGGGGACAAGGGGACAAGGGGACAAGGGAGAATTTTGCCTCCCAAGCGCTCGTTGCCTCCAAAGCCTCCCAAGCCTCCCAAGCGCTCGTTGCCCCCAAAGCTTCCCCAGCTTCCCCAGTTCCAAAATCCTCCCAAGAAGGGCGAAGCATTTGGATATGTCAGATTTCGTTTTTCGCATAATTTATTGCCCAAATGCTTTGCCCCTACAGGTCTCTTCTCAAATCCCCTTGAATCATGCTTTTCAGCATCGCCGATCCTTTCATCCGCCGCCCCGTTCTGACCACGGTGTGCAGTATCATCATCGTTCTCGTCGGGGCGATCGCGATCCCGATTTTACCGATCGCCCAACTGCCGCAAATTGCCCCCACTCAGGTCGAAGTCACCTCCAGTTACATCGGGGCGGACGCGCAAACCGCCGAAAATACCGTCACCACCATTATCGAGCGGGAAATTAACGGCGTGGAGGATATGCGGTATATGTCCTCCAACACCAGTAACGATGGGGTGACGAACATCCAGGTGTCGTTCCCCGTAGATGTCGATCGCAATATCGCCCAGGTGAACGTTCAGAACCGAGTGGCGATCGCCGAACCTCAACTCCCAGCAGAGGTTCGCCAAACGGGAGTCACCACTCGTCTGTCTTCCCCGGATATTTTGCTCGGGATTGCCTTTTTTGCGGAAAACGGCGAGTACGACGATCTATTTTTAAGTAACTACCTGGATTTATTCGTTCTCGATCTGATTCAGCGCATCCCTGGAGTTGGGCGGTTGACCGTCTTCGGCGAGCGCAAATACGCTATGCGCTTGTGGCTCGATCCCAACAAACTCGCCCAGCGTCAACTGACTGCCCAGGATGTCGTCGACGCCCTCGAAGAACAAAACTTGCAAGTGGGGGCTGGAAAAATCGGTCAGCAACCCGCTCCTGCCGGTCAAGAGTTTGAAATTACCCTGCGTGCCGAGGGTCGTTTTGAAACCGCGACCGAATTTGAGGAACTCGTCCTCAAAGTGGGGGAAAATGGCAACCTCGTCCAACTCAGAGACGTTGGGCGAGTGGAGTTAGGTGCCGAAAACTATGACTCCTCGGCCACCTTTAACGGTCTACCCACCGTCGGCTTGGGAATCTCGCAACTGCCCGGTAGCAACGCCCTCAACGTCGCCGCCGCCGTCAAAGCCGAAGTCGCCGAACTTGCCGAAAATTTCCCGCCGGGGATGCAATACGAAATTGCCTTCGATTCGACTCTTTTTATCGATGCTTCCCTACGAGAAGTGGTGTGGACGCTGGTTCAAGCCATCGGTTTGGTGATTTTAGTCATCTATATCTTTCTGCAAGACTGGCGCACCACCCTAATTCCCGCCGTGGCCATCCCCGTCTCCCTCATCGGCACCATGGCATTCATCCTGGCGTTTGGGTTTGAAATCAATACTCTGACGCTGTTCGGTTGCGTCTTGGCCACGGGTTTGGTGGTAGATGACGGCATCGTGGTGGTTGAAGAAATTGCCACCAAAATCGAAAACGGGATGAGACCCCGGGTGGCGGCTTTAGAAGCGATGAACGAGCTGTCGGGGGCAGTGGTTTCCACCTCCTTGGTGTTGATGGCGGTGTTCGTTCCCGTGGCTTTCTTCCCGGGTACCACCGGGGTGATTTACCGCCAGTTCGCCCTCACCATTGCCTTTGCCATCGTCCTCTCCACCTTCAACGCCCTGACCTTTTCCCCGAGTATGTCGGCCCTGCTGCTGCGCCGTCAGGGAGAAAAAACCGGGCCCCTGGGTTGGTTTTTCAACCTATTTAACCAAGTCTTCGGCTGGATAAGCGATCGCTACCGCTCGTTAATTTGCTTCCTCACCCGGATTAAATGGTTAGTATTGGCTGCCTTTGCTGCATCGTTAGTGGGAACGGTTTTCGTCTACCAAGCAGTTCCCAGCGGATTTGTCACCGAAGAAGACCAAGGCTATTTCTTTACGATCGCCATCTCCCCCGATGGCGTTTCCCTCAATTACACCAATGAGGTTCTCGAAAAAATCGCCCGAGAATTCGAGCAAATTCCCGAAATCCAAAGCTACTTCGGCATTGGGGGGTTTGGATTCGATGGCAACGGGTCGAATAAGGGCTTTTTCTTTACCCGCCTCAAAGATTGGGAGGAGCGTCCCAACTACGCTCAATCGGTTTATTCCATTCTCGGACGACTCAACCAAGCCTATGCCGAAAATATTCCCGATGCCCTGATTTTTTCGGTGAACGCACCCCCTGTCCCCGGTTTGAGCAACTTCGGCGGTTTTGAGATGCAGCTTCAAGATCGACGGGGCAACCCGATTTCTGCCTTAGTGGCAAACGCCCAGAATATGATGGCCGAGGCAAGCCAGCACCCGGCATTGCAAGGGGTTTTTACTCAATTTACGGCGAATACGCCCCAGATCGAAATTAGTATCGATCGCAACCGCGCCAAAGCCCTCGATATCGACATCGAGGACATATTTACCACCTTACAAACCTATCTTGGATCGACTTACGTCAACGATTTCGTTCTCGGACAGCGCCAGTATCGGGTCTACGCCCAAGCGGAAGGGGAATTTCGATCGAAACCCGAAGATTTGCGAGCGCTCTACGTGCGATCGGAGAATGGGAATATGGTTTCCTTGGGCAACCTCGTCGAACTCACCACCTTCACCGGTCCGCAAACGATTCCCCACTACAACCTATTTCGATCGATTAAACTCCAGGGCAACCCTGCCCCCGGTTACAGTTCCGGACAAGCGATCGCCGCGATGGAGGAGATTGCCGCACGCACCCTCGACCCCGGTTTCGGTTACGAGTGGACGGGAACGGCCCTCGAAGAACTCTCCTCCGGCGGTCAAGCCCCGATTATTTTCCTCTTGGGGCTGATTATGGTGTTTCTCGTCCTTTCCGCACAGTACGAAAGCTACATCGACCCCGTCATCATCCTGCTCACCGTCCCCTTGGCGATTTTGGGGGCACTGTCGGCGATTTGGCTGCGCACCAACGTCCTGGGATTAGTGATTCCGGGGCAAAACGTCGTCAACGACGTGTACTGTCAAATTGGGTTGGTGATGCTCATCGGGTTGGCCAGTAAAAACGCGATTTTGATTGTCGAGTTTGCCAACCAATCGCGCCAAGAAGGGATGGGGATTTCCCAAGCAGCCATTTATGCCGCCCAACAGCGATTTCGTCCGATTTTGATGACGGCGATTTCCAGCTTGATTGGATTTTTCCCCCTGGTGACGGCATCCGGTGCCGGTTCGGCCAGTCGGTGGTCGTTGGGAACTGCGGTATTTGGGGGAATGCTGGTGGCGACGGTGTTGAGTTTGCTGGTGGTTCCCGTGCTTTATATCATTATCAAGAGTTTGGCCGATCGCTACCTCTCGGGTAATTCCCCGCCGCCGAGTTCGCCGCCAACGAGATCGGACGATCGCCCCACGCACACTCCTAAAACCCCCGAAAGTGCACTCCCCGCATCCGCAAGTCCGATGCAGTCAGAACTTGATGGCGCCGGCGGTTCGTCAGCCATCGGCGAGGCAAAATAACGTCACGAGCGAGCATCGGGGGCAACGAGCGCTTCGAAGGCTTCGTTGTCTTCCGTTTCCCCCATTTCTCCCCTCTCCGCGTCACCGCGTCCCCGCATCCCCGCGTCTTCCCGATCCCCCCATCTTCCGTCCCATGGCAAACCCCCGACACATCCCCAAATGTGCCGGTCGATCGCTCAGTTTCCAAACCTGCACCGTATCGAATCCGGCCGCTTCCACCAGTTTTCCCAAACACGCCAGCGTCGGCGACCAAAAATTGGTGTCGTTCTCGTGTAACTCGTCGGTGGGGTAAAACTCCATCACCATTTGTCCTCCCCCGTACCCCTTCCCCAGACCGCCGCGATAGGGACTGTAATCATCTAAAATCGTCGATTCCACGTAGATTTCCCCGTCGCAAATTGCCGCCAACCGATCCAACGCCAGGAGGGGATAGCGCAGATGGTACAGGGTGCCGAAGCAGAACACCACATCAAACCGTCCCAGTTTGGCTTCGCTGACATCGTATACCGACATCTCAGTCCGCTTGCATCTTCGATCGTCGTAGCCGAAGGCTTCCCGGCAGCAATCAAACGTATCCCAAGCGCGACGATCTGCCTCTTCTAAGCGTCCCAAATAATCGGAAAAATCATCGATCGCCACCACCTCCGAAGCCCCCCGTTTCAGAGCTTCAAACGTCCAAAAACCATCCCATGCCCCGACATCCAACACCCGATTCCCCGTCAAATCCGCCGGAATACCGAATTTTTCTGGTTCTGTCGGCCAGCCGCCGGGGGTTACGACGCCGCCAGGTAGCTCGATTTTGTGATACCAAAAGGGGAAAGAAGCAACTTTTTGTTTCAGGGTTTTTTGTTGTAGAGTTCCCGCAGCAAAAGTTGGCACTGAGGAAGTTGTCGCTGGGGAAGTTTCAACCGAGGTTTCCGGAACCAGTACTTCCAATAACCGATCGACGACTTGCGACCAAGTATAGCCGTTGCGAACGAATTCCGGTCCCGATCGATTTCGGGCGCAAGCGAATCGATCGCCATCGATAACTTGCCCCATTAACTCCACCAAATGCTCTAAATTTGGGTTAAAAATCCATCGATCTTCCCCATTCACTTCCATCGTTTCTTTCGTACTTTCAATGGATAATGCAAAGTCCGATCGGGTAAAATCATCCGTCGGTCCCCCTGCCGTACAAATTACCGGTAAACCGCAGGCGATCGCTTCAAGAACCGGTAGATTGAACCCTTCGGCTAAATAGGGAGAAACATAAGCATCGGCGGCTTGATATAACTGTGCTACTTGAGCAAAAGAATAATCTTCACCGATATACGCTAGTTTCGGAACGACACGTTCTATTTCTCGATCGGTGAGGGTATTCTTCATCGCTTTTAACACAGCTTTTTGCGAGCTATAAAGCGACTCTGTACCTTTGAGTATCAGCCGCGAATCGGGATATTTTTCCACCACCGCAGCAAATGCTTTCAGTAGAGGACAAATTCCCTTGCGATTGTTCATCGCGCTGACGTTTAAAAATATAAAATGATTATCCCATCCCAGCTTTCGGCGCAGGTGAATTCGCTCTTCTTGTCCGAGGGGGTAGCACACCTTCGGATCGAAACCCAAGGGTACGACAACGGTGCGTTCGGGATTTGCACCGCTATTGATAAAACCGGCTCTCGACCATTGCGATGACGTTATAATTACCGTATCGGTATCGCCGTGAACTCGATCGAGCGATCGAACTTTCATCAAATTCAGCATTTCTTTCTGAACGATGCCGTGTTCGGTCAAGCCAAATACGCAGGTTTTCTTGGCATTAGCTGGTGTTAAATCGAAGGGCATTTGCATTCGCAACACTGCATCGGCAAATTGTCCCAATTCGGGTTCTCGAATTTGCCGTAAATTTTCCTCATCTTCTAGGGAAAGCAATCCCGTTACCGGCTGCCAATCGCATAAATAGCGCATCTCCCGATGGAATAGTTCGATATTCGATCGCCGTAATAATTCTAAGAGTTGAAACTGATTAACAATCGCATATGATTGTGATAAAAAACGCCATCCTTCAACAATTATTTTCATTTTAATAAAATTGGAATAATTCAATTTATAGCGCTTCGCGCTAGTTTATTTACATGATTGAATAAATCGATTTTTCTATTCCCTATTCCCCATCCCCTATTCCCCATCTCAATCCAACATTACAGCCAATAATCGATCGACGATGTGCCGCCAAGTATAGCCATTTTCCACAAATCGAACTGAGGCTTGGCGCGCCCGTTCGAGAAATGCTGGTTGTTCGATCGCCTGACACATCAACTCGATGGTGTGTTCTAAATCGGGATGTAAATAAAAGCGACGTTCGCCATCAATTTCGGTAATTTCCAACTTACTTTTAATATGAAGGGCAAAGTCCGATGTCGTAAAATCATCCGTCGGGCCGCCTTGAGTGCAAATAACCGGTAACCCGCAAGCGGCTGCTTCCAACACTGGCATATTAAACCCCTCTGCCAGATAGGGAGAGACATAGGCATCAGCAATTTGATGAAGTTGCGCCATCTCCTGCGCCGAAAGATTGTCTCCGAGATAGGCAATCCGGGGAATGACTCGCGCCGCTTCCGCCTCCGTCAAAATCGCTTTCATATCCCCAACGATAAATTGCCGAGATTTGCGCAGTGCCTCCGTTCCCTTGAGAATCAGCCGCGCCTCCGGGTAGCGTTCCACCACCGCCGCAAAAGCTTTGAGTAACGGACGAATCCCCTTATTCCAGGTCATGATACTAATATTCAAAAACGCGAAACAGCCATCGATGCCGTATTTTTTTCGCAATGCCGTTCGTTCCTCTGGAGACAGGGGGTAAAAGGTTCGAGTATCGACCCCGTGGGGAACCACGACAACCCGATCGGGATTTGCCCCACTCCGCAGAAACCCCCGCCGCGACCATTGGGAGGGGGTGATAATTATCGTATCGGTATCGTGGTGAGCATCCCAAAACGCTGGAACCCCCATCAAATTCAGCATCAGTTTCTGGACGATCCCCCATTCCGTCGTCGCAAACACGCAAGTTCGATCGGCATTGGCGGGTTTGAGATTGTAAGGCATAAACACCCGCAACACCGCATCGACTGGGGTCTCTGGAAGTGGGGTTGGGATTTGACTGAGGGTGCGTTCGGCATCGGCATCGAGCAATCCCCGCCTTGGTTGCCAGTTGCGATCGAAGTAGGGCATTTCCCGATGAAACAGTTGCAGTTCGGGGCGCTGCCACATCTCAAGTAACTGAAACTGATTGACGATGGCGAAGGAGTGGGGAACGAAGCGCCAACCCTCAACAACAACGGACTGGGGCGGTTTGGGGGATGAAATCTCTGGATTCAAAATCTGTGTGAAATACGGGCAACAGAACGATCGATGGGTTCAGTTTACCGGGATTTTGGAGTGATATAGCGGTTCTCATACTCATGAGGTACAGAGTTTCTGGGAATAGGGAATGGGGAACGAGAAAGTGAAAAATGGAATTTAGGTGTACCTCACAAGGCGCGAGAATTGCTATATATAGCAGTCGCCATTCGAGTTAGATAATGTCGTCATATCCAAAATTTCCGACTTCAAACCGTCTGAAACCGCGTCAGAACAAGAGTCTGACGCGGCTCCTGAATCTTTGTCTCACCCCAGGGCGATCGCATCTTCTCGTGAATAATCCAGGTTAGGACTTCTGGTAATGGTCCAGAAAAATTTCCACGGCAGCTTTGACAGCCGCATTCCGTTCCTGGGTTGAGATGGGTTCCTGCCCTGCCATTAGCTCTGGCCAGAATGCGATTTCCTTAATCAACCCACAGAATTGAGCCGCAGCCATCTCGGAGTTGCGAATCTTCAAGCGACCGTCTTTTTTTCCTGCCTCAAAGAAGGCAATCATGTCTTGTCTCAACCGGGCATGCGCCTTGACAGTGTTGTGTGCCCACTCAGGCGACTGAATGAAGCGAGAAATCACCACTCGTGACAGCTTCATGAAGTCCGGGTCAGTGATGGTTGTGGTAAACGTGTTCCCAATGGCTAGCAACTGTTCATCCAGGGGCTTCTCTTTGGAATACTCGTGGGATGGCATCTCCCCGACTCGCTGCAATATCTCATCGACAATTGCTTGGAAGAGGTTGTCTTTGCTCGGAAAGTGGTCATAGACCGTTCGCTTCGATACGTTTGCCACCTCAGCGATTCGGTCCATACTCGTTCCGGAAAATCCACGGGACAAAAATTCTTCGGTTGCTGCTTCGATAACGGCCGCTCGCTTTGGGCTCTTTCGCCGAGCATTTTTTTTGGGGTTGGCAATCATCTTTATTGCTCCTTTTGTCAAGCTGCAAACTAGTGCACCGCGGCAGAAATCACTGACCCGCTCTCAAGCACTGAAAGCTATGAACAGTAAGCATTTTTAATTTTACGTGCATCGCGATCGGTGTCGGTTTGAGTCCCGTTCAACTTTTCAAGACGCATTTTTAATTCCGCCTAGCGGCACTAGTCGGCACATACACTGCACAGTGTAGTCTAAACAAAAAATAGCGAGGGAGCAAATCCGTGTTTGCTGTCGTTGTATCCACGCGCCCATTAACGATCGCGGCTTGACAGTACAACCGAGGATGGTTTTCACGAAAAGACATCAAGAGTATTGACAGAGGCTTTTAAGTAAACTACACTGTGTAGTGTGAATAAAGATTCCGATCGAGATAAAACCCACCCAAGCTCTCTGAGAGTGCCACGCAACTTTCATCACAACTTGAGGATTCGAGCCATGCTTAAGCGACTCACCAACTTTTCGCTCAAAATGTTCACCGTGCTGTTTCCCTCCCAGAAGCCGCTCCTGTTCGCTGGCCCAGATTCGACAATCCAGCTCGCATCTCTGGCTCAAGCATCTGGAAGCAAACGACCTTTGCTCGTGACCGAGAAGTTTCTGCTGAAACTGGGGCTCCTCGATGAGGTGCTCGAACACTTCAAGAATCAAGGCTGCGAAGTGACAGTCTTCGACGGCATCATTCCCAATCCCACCTACGAGGTGATTGAAGCGGGCATACGAGCATGCAAAGAGAACGACTGTGACAGCGTCTTTGCTGTCGGGGGTGGGTCTGCTATTGATGCAGCCAAAACGATTGCCGCTTGCTACTCCAACGAAGTTAGCGTCGAGCAGGTCGTTGGCTTGCTAAAAGTTAAAAAGCCAACGTTGCCCTTCTACGTGGTACCAACAACCTCTGGTACGGGTTCGGAAGTTACTAATTCAGCCGTCATCTCCGAGACCCAAACCCATCAGAAGAAGTTTGTTGTCGATCCAAAGCTGATTCCGTCTGCGGCGGCACTCGACCCAAACATGCTGAAGTCACTGCCACCGCATATTACGGCAGCAACCGGGATGGATGCCGTAATATGCGGTGGAGTCCTACACCTCGGTAAATCGATTCAGTGATGCCGAACGAGATGCGAAGTTAGCCGTCAAACTGCTTCTCGAGCATCTGCCTGTTGTTTATGAAGACGGGAAAAACCTTGAATCTCGCCAGTTAGTCGCACTTGCATCCTTCTTGGCTGCTTACTCGTTCAATAAATCGGGTCTTGGCTACGTGCATGCTATTTCGCATCAGCTCAGTGCTCACTACAATACGCCCCACGGATTGACCAATGCCGTCATCCTGCCACGAGTCTTGCGGTTCAATAAACCAGCATGCTCGGACCGATTTGCCAATCTCGAACGGATGCTAAGCGGGACAAATGGTGGCTCTGACGAGCAACTGGCTGACAGATTTATCGCACGAGTTGACGCTCTGTCTGAGCGACTGAACATTCCGAGCGGATTCAAAGAACTTGAGACGAAGCACTTCGACGCGATTACCAGCAAGGCTCTCGAGGAGGCCAGGTCGTTCTATGCCGTACCAAGGCTGATGAACCGAGCACAGTGCAAAGAAATTCTCGCCTCTATCTCGCAAGAAGCTCAAGCCGAAAGTCATGGGACACAGCAGCTTGTTTCTGTCGCAATCTAGCTGCTAGGTACTTGCGTAAACAACAAATATTGACGCTTATTGCTCATTGGGAGACCTCATCGTGAAGACCCAAACTATCGCCATCGCGAACGATCGTGAAGTGAAGAATCGATTTGAAAACCAACATCAAACCAATCAGAAGGAGATCGCCATGAATCCCCAAGCCGCAGCTGCCATCACCGAGCAAGAAGTCCAAGGGTTAGTTGAAAATCAACGCCAGTATTTTCGCAGCAATGCCACACGTCCGGTTGAGTTTCGGATCGAGCAGCTAGAGAAGTTTCGCGACCTCATTCGCCGTTATGAAGACGAGCTCTACGCAGCTATCTATGAGGACTTCGGCAAGTCGAAATATCATACCCAGTTGACTGAAATCTTTCCTCTGTTTGAGGAGCTAAAGATCGCGATCGAGAACGTCAAGAAATGGGTCAAGCCTCGGAAGGTTTCAACCAATTTGCTCAACCAACCCGGCAAAAGCTACATCGTGCCAGAACCGCTTGGCGTCACACTGGTAATTGGAGCCTGGAACTTTCCCTACAATCTTTCCTTGACTCCGGTTGTCGGGTCCATGGTTGCAGGAAACACAACGATTCTCAAACCCAGCGAGTTGCCCGAAGAAACCAGCCGAGTGATGGCGAAGCTGATTAACGAGAACTTCGACCCCAACTACTTGAGGGTGGTTGAAGGTGGCATCCCGGAAACGACGGCATTGCTCAATCAACGCTTCGACAAAATTTTCTTCACCGGGAGTCCCCAGGTTGGGAAAATCGTCAATCAGGCAGCAGCCCCACATTTAACAAACGTCACATTGGAGTTAGGCGGTAAGAACCCGGCTATCTTCGCTGAGGATGCCGCAGTGGATGTCGGTGTCAAGCGCCTCATTTGGTCGAAGTTCGTAAACTCCGGACAACTCTGCCTTGCCCCAGACTACGTTCTAGTACACAAGAGCATCAAAGACAGAGTCCTTGAGCGAATGGTGCATGAGATCGAGAAGCACGACTATTCGGTGGAAAACAAGAACTTCGTCAGAATCATCAACGAGCGAAACTTCGACCGCGTCACCGCACTGATTGACCCCGACAAAGTCTACTACGGCGGCGAAACGAACCGGGAAGAGCGGGTCATTGAGCCAACGGTGATGCATAACGTTTCACTCGATGATGCGGTCATGCAAGACGAAATCTTCGGTCCCATTATTGCTGTCCTCGAGTACGAGACTCTCGATGAGGCTTTTGAAATCGTCAAGCGCTTCGAAAAGCCACTGGCTGCTTACCTATTCTCCAACGACAAGGCCACCAAGCAGCGATTCTTGAGTGAGATTCCCTTTGGCAGTGGTGCCATTAATGACGCAGTGATGCAAATCACCAATTCCAACCTTCCGTTCGGAGGAGTCGGTCACAGCGGCATGGGACGCTATCACGGCGAGTATAGCTTCGAGTGTTTCTCGCACTTCAAATCTATCCTAGAGAAAGCCAACTTCTTTGAAGCCGACCTGAAGTACTACGGACATTCCGATACCCAAATGAAGTTGATTCGGGCGTTGGGTTAAGAATCTAGATCGCTTTGACCTAGCCTAGGTTTTGTTGACATTTGGCGTTCAACCCCATGTGATGACTGAATTTCATCTTTACGAGCGAAATGCTTTGTAAACACTGGGGGTCAAGACTTCCAGTATGAAATGTCAACAGAACCTAGTGCTGCTATGCAGAATGAAAAATGCAAAATTCAAAATGAAAAATGTTTACTGTATAGAGCTTTCACCGGTTGAGAGCTGGGTAGTTATTTCTGCGGCGCTGTACTAGTCTCAGCTAACGGTCTATGAGGGTTTCGCTAGCAATCGACAGTGTATCCGTCGATTGCTAATTCTTTTCTCGAACGAGAGTCCGAACAGATCGCTGAGGAAGTTCGAGCAATCTCCCTCGGTTAATCAAAGAAGCGATTGTTTTGGCTGAGGTTGATGTTATGGCGCGATCGTCGGCTATCTCTTCTCTCCACTCAAAATCCAGTTTTTATGTGTATTTTTGTGGAAAATTATTGTTAATCGATCGTATAAATCAATTTTTTAGGGCGAATTTTTATCGCGAACAAACAGAAAATAAATCGGCACGGTATTTCAACCCAAACACATTTCTCAAAATTCGATATTTTTGAGGATATTAAAATTGATTTAGATTAATTTATAAGAATTTCGGGAACTTAAGCGCCACTCTAGAATTCTTACACAGATGTGCTCTCTCTAAATTGATTCCAGAAAGTCACTCAAGTAAGCAAGACCGGGGTGTTAGGATGCTCAAAATTTCGGATGAATTCAGCAAAGTCATCGGTAAAGCCAAAGCCGTTATGGGGTCAATCGATCCGGAGATCGACCCAACCCGCTCGAACTCGATCGCCAAACTCAACCTCTCAATTATCACGCAATTTTATCCTCCCGATTATGCCGCCACGGGTCAGCTCGTTCAAGAACTGGCAACCCAACTGAGCCAGCAGGGAATCTCGGTTCATATTTTTACCGGACAACCGGGATATGCTTTTGATGATGATACCGCACCGCCCGTGGAACGATTCGAGGGGCTGTCCGTACGGCGATCGCGCATCGCGCGCTGGTGGCCCAAACGCATACGCGGCAAAGCTCTTAATGGGGTAGTCTTTTGCTTTCGGGCGGGTCTGCATTTACTCAAATCTTGTTGGCGGGGGGATGTCTTGTTAATCACGAGCGCGCCGCCTTTTTTACCGATTTTAGGATACCTTGCTAACCTCTATTTTGATATCCCCTACGTTTATTTAATCTATGATTTATATCCCGATGTAGCTATCGAACTGAATGTCGTTCCTCCAGAACATGGCATCGTCAAGTTGTGGAACTTTATCAACCGTAAAGTCTTGCAAAATGCCAAAGCCATTATCGTTTTGAGTTCGACGATGAAAGAACGAACGATTTCCAAATGCGAGGGCATCGCCGACAAAATTGCGATCGTTCATAACTGGGCCGATCCCCAGTGGATTCAACCCATTCCCAAAGCCCAAAACTGGTTCGCACGCAAACATCAACTTCTCGATCGCTTTATTGTCTTATACTCGGGCAATCTCGGACGCGCTCACGAGATCGAGACGATCGTATCCGCCGCCCAACACTTACAAAACGAACCGATTCAGTTCGTATTTATCGGCGATGGAGCTAAGAAACCCATTTGCCGCCGGAAAGTAGAGGAATTGGGGTTATCCAATTGCGTGTTTTTGCCCTATCAAGATAAACAGGTTTTGCCCTATTCCCTCACCGCCGGAGACCTCTCTTTGGTCAGTATCGCACCGGGTTTAGAAGGCACCATCGCCCCGAGTAAGCTCTACGGAATTTTGGCTTCCGGACGACCCGTGGCTGCCATTTGCGAATCCCACTCCTATCTCAATCCCCTTCTCGCCGATGCCCAATGCGGCGAAACCTTTACCCACGGGGATGGCGAAGGTCTCGCCGATTTTATTCGCCAGTTAGCCGCCAATCCCGAAAAAGCCCGTCGCCTGGGTGAAGCGGGACGGCGCTACCTGGAATCTCACTTTACCCCCCAAATTATTGCCGAGCAATACTTACAGCTTCTCCTGCCCTTAGGAGAACGACTCAAACAAGCGGGATTGCTCTCCGAGGTTCAGTTGAAACAGGCGATCGAAACCCAGCGAACCCACCGTCCCCGTCGGCGATTGGGCGAAATAATCGTCCAACACGGGATGCTATCGCGAGAAACCGTCGATTTGTTTGCCAATCGATGATGGGGGATGGGGTCAGAAATCGCCCGTTTCGCGCACGATCCGAAACGGATTTTTAAAAAAACAGGTAAGCATTCATCGGTCTGGGGTTCTTTCGACTAAGCTAGGAATTCATAGCCTTGGGCACGGAAATCTGTTGAAATTTTGGGCCTTGAGCCTGATTTCAAACTGACGGCCGATCGCTGAATGCTGACCTCTATTTTGAATCCTCCTCCAAAGTAATTCGATCCCGAACTGACGTTAAATCAATGTTTAAAAAATCCTCAACGTTACAGGCATTAACCATGACTCTGGTAACGATCGCCCCACTCTTTCTTTTACAAGAAGAAGCGATCGCCTCCACTCCAGTCGTCATCGCTCAAAAACCCATTCCCAGTTCTCGATCGGCAATTGACGAGGAATATCGTCTCGGACCGGGAGATCGCTTGCAAGTCGATTTTCTCAACTTTCCCGAATACACCGGTGAAACTCAAGTCCTCGTCGATGGTTCGGTGAACTTAACCCTGGTGGGTCGAGTTTCTGTTGAAGGCTTAACCCTCGATCGAGCTGCGGCCAACATTCGCGATGCCTATAGCTACTACGTTCGCCGACCGAGTTTGACCGTTAGTTTAACCGTACCCCGCCCGCTGCGACTGGGGGTGACTGGAGAAGTCAATCGTCCCGGTTCTTATACCATCGCCCCCTCGGAAAGCGCCCAATTCCCCACCGTCACCGAAGCCCTCGAACAGGCCGGGGGCATTACCCAAGGGGCAGATTTACGCCAAGTTCGCATCCAGCGCACTCAGCCGGGAGGTGTTCCCCAGCAAATAAGCGTGGATTTGTGGGCGCTGTTGCAAAATAACGACCTTTCCCAGGATATCGTTCTGCGAGATGGCGACGAAATTTTCGTGCCGACAACTACCGCCTTGAACTTATCCGAATCCCCTCAAATCGCCGAAGCCAGCTTTGCCGCCGACACTGCCCAACCGCTGAATATAGCTGTGGTAGGGGAAGTTGCCCGTCCCGGTTCCTATACCGTTGAGGTGGCGGCAGGGGAGCAACCTCGATTAACTCGGGCCTTGGAAGCCGCTGGTGGGGTGACTCCCACAGCCGATATCGGGCAAATTCAAGTTCGCCGTCCCACCCGAACCGGAGACATTCAAATTATTGCCACGGATTTATGGCAACTGCTGCGAGGGGGCGATCGCACTCAAGATTTGATTCTCCAACAGGGAGATACGGTGGTGATTCCGACCGCAGAAGAAATCGAGATGGCGGATGCACAGTATTTAGCAGCGGCGAGTTTTGCCGCCGATCGCACCCAACCGCTGAATATAGCCGTGGTGGGGGAAGTTGCCCGTCCGGGACCCCATGTCGTCAATAACGAAGCCGATCCCGCCGGAACGCGATCGCTACCCACCGTAACGCGGGCGATTCAGGTGGCGGGAGGCATTACCCAACTCGCCGACGTGCGCAACATCGAAGTGCGACGGATTACGCGGGATGGTACGGAACGAGTCCTGGATGTAGATTTGTGGCAACTTTTGCAAGCGGGAGATTTGCAGCAAGATGTCCTCTTGCAACCGGGTGATACGATCGTCGTTCCCCTTGCCGAAACCCCGACCCCAGAAGAAACTGCCCAATTGGCCGCTGCCAGTTTCTCCCCGGATACGATTCCCGTTAACGTGATTGGAGAAGTGGAAAAACCGGGACAAATCCTCGTTCCCCCCAATACTCCCCTCAATCAAGCCATTCTGGTGGCTGGCGGCTTTAACAATCGCGCCAGCGAAGGGCAAGTGGAACTCCTGCGCCTCAACCCCGATGGCACCGTCGATCGACGCACGATCGAAATCGATTTAGGCGCAAATCTCGACGGAGACAGTAACCCCAGCTTGCGACCCAACGACGTGATTGTGGTCGATCGATCTGGAGTGACGGAAGTGACGGATTTTATCGGTCAGGTGGTCAGTCCCTTTATCGCCCCATTCCGCTTCTTCAGATTGTTTTAACGCTGTTTTGGGTGTGAGGCTTCGGAGGCTTCGGGAGCTTGGGAAGCTTCGGGGGCAGAGGAAGAGTCAACAGTGGGAGCATCTTGCTCCCGTTTCTCCCATTTCCCGCGTTTCCCCCGTTTCTCTCTCTCCTTGTCCCCTTGTCCCCTTGTCCCCTTGTCCCCTTGTCCCTCCCATCTATCCCTCATCGATCGCCAATTTGAGAGTATCGACAAAATCGGGATAGGAAATCGAAGCCGCTTCCGCACGGGCGATCGTGGTGGTTCCCGTTGCCATCAGGGCCGCGATCGCCAAACTCATGGCAATCCGATGGTCGTCGTGGCTGTCCACTTCTGTCCCCGTTAGCGGCGTGCCCCCCTCGATTTCCAAGCCATCGGGATGTTCGGTAACCCGCGCCCCCATGCGATTGAGTTGAGCGGCCATCACTGCGAGGCGATCGCTTTCTTTAACCCGTAACTCCGCCGCATCCTGAATCACCGTCGTGCCCCGAGCAAAAACCGCCGCCACCGCCAGAATCGGAATTTCGTCGATGGCACGGGGAATCAAATCCCCGCATAGGTGGCAGGCTTTGAGTTGCGTGTGGCGCACCCGCAAATCCGCCACCGGTTCCCCCGCCACTTCCCGAGAGTTCTCCAGGGTAATATCGGCCCCCATCATCTCCAATGCGTCTAAAATACCCGTGCGGGTGGGGTTAACTCCCACATTTTCAATCGTTAACTCCGACCCCGGTACGATCGAGGCGGCCACCAACCAAAACGCTGCCGAACTGATATCCCCCGGAACCACCACCTCCCGTCCCTGGAGTTGTGCCGGCCCGGTAACGGTGACGCTTTTCGTTTCGGGATCGACTTGAATATTCGCCCCAAACGCCCGCAACATCCGTTCGCTGTGGTCTCGCGACAGGGCGGGTTCGGTGACGGTGGTTTCCCCTTCTACCCCCAACCCCGCCAGCAATATACAAGACTTCACCTGTGCCGATGCAATGGGGGAGTGGTAATGCATCGGTTTGAGTTGCTGCCCCAGTACCGACAGGGGAGCAAGTCGGCTACCTTGGCGACCCCAAATGGTTGCTCCCATGCGCTCTAAGGGTTTGACGACGCGAGACATGGGACGAGATCGCAATGATGCATCCCCCGTCACGGTGAAAAATCGCTCCGGTGCAGAGGCGAGCAATCCCAACATCAACCGCAGCGTCGTGCCCGAATTCCCCGCATTCAAGACATCTTCCGGTTCTTGCAACTCCCCATCTTCGATACCCTGCACCCGGACGAATTCCGCATTCAGCGGCGAAATTTGCGCGCCCATCGCCCGAAAACAATGAGCCGTCGATCGGGGATCTTCCCCCAGCAGCAGACCCCGAATCACCGTTTCTCCCGAGGCGATCGACCCCAACATCAACGCGCGATGAGAAATGGACTTATCTCCAGGGATGCCGATCCGACCCCGCAAACTCAAGCCCGATCGAGGTGGCTGCAAAATCAAACTCTGGTGTTTTTTTGAGGTTTCGACTGTTACGATGGGGTAAGGCATTGGGTTCAACGATTAGGGGGTTGTCTAGTCATCCTACCGCGTTCGGTCAACCCCAAACGTTCATCTAATGTGATGTAAAAACTGTCCCTTCACCGAAGTTTATGCTGACGCATCACCGCAAGCCTGCCTGTCTTTCTCTCGTCTCAACCGATCTGCCTATTTGGTCGGTGGTGGAAACGGCGGCAACCCTCTATCAGAAAGACCAAGAGCGGTTTCACGTTCTGTTGAGCGAACCGACGGTGCGCGGATGGCAGCCTCCCGGTGAGGGAAAAGCAGAAGCAAACGCCTCGACGAACGATTCCGATAAACATAAAGACAGTCCCCGCTTGTTGTGGCTGGAAATCTCCCCTTACCGGACGATCGTCACCATGCAACACCAAGGAACCTACAGCTACCGCCATCTCTTGGAACGGGGAATGTACGGCATCAGTCGCTACTGGCTGCGCAGCGACACTGGCACCACTCCCAATCAAATGCGCTTGCGCAACTACACTCGCAGTTTAACCCTCTCGGGATACCCGTTTCCGGAACATCTGCGCCTCGAATACGAATTATGGACGGGGAAAGTTCGGTTGGGGCGGTACGTTCTCAATTTGGAAATTCAACAATAGGGTTTGTTTTAAGTAATAAGTAATAAGTAATAAGTTTTTTAGGTTTTAATCACTAGGAGACGAACTCAAAATTACTAATTACTTATCCCTTAAAGACCGTTCATCAAATGAAAGCTGTTTAGAAATATGCGATCGAGGAAGCTTCGATCGATACCGGCGCTTTCACTACAAGAACAGGAACGTCGTTAAAAATAACTCATATCCACAGGAAATACGACATCATCACCTTCATAAAATTGAGCGACTAGCTCTCCAAAGTTTAGATATATTTCAGCTCTTTACATCATTAGGTTCTGTGATTTTTCTGGGATACTAAAACCTATTTTTTATCGTTTTATTTTATATATCTTAGGTAATTTTATAGGTTTTAGACGATTACCAACTTAGGCGATCGACTTCAGTTTAGCTTAATTACTGGGTTTTATTTATGTTTAAAACAATAAATTTTTTAGTGCTCATAAATGTAAATTCTAATTGGCGATAAACGACTAAGTAAATAGCTTTATTATAAATATTGAGATGGTAATATTCCTAAATAGCACCTAAAATCCCAACTTATTACTTATTACTTATAACCTATTACTTAAATAAAAATGCTTTCTACTCAACCCGCTTGGACCAAAGCCGTCACTCGTCCCGCCCGGGAATTTGCACCCACCCCATTAGAAATACTCAGTGGTGAAATTCCGCCGGGATTGCGAGGAACCCTGTATCGTAACGGTCCAGCGCGATTGGAACGCGGGGGAATGCGGATGGGACATTGGTTCGATGGCGATGGGGCGATTCTGGCCGTTCGATTCGCCGAATCCCCAGATATCGGTTCCCAGGCAACGGCAACCTATCGCTACGTTCAAACCGCCGGATACCAAGCCGAAACCGCTGCGGGGAAATTCCTCTACGGTAACTACGGAACGATCGCCCCCGGTCCGATTTGGCGGCGATGGACGACATCGGTCAAGAATGCAGCGAATACCTCAGTGTTGGCATTGCCCGATCGCCTCTTAGCCCTGTGGGAAGGGGGCAAACCCCACACCCTGGACTTGCAAACCCTCGAAACCTCCGGCATCGACGATCTCTCGGGATTGGGGAAAAATATGAACTACTCCGCCCATCCCAAATGCGATTTTACAACTGGGGAAATTTTTAATTTTGGGGTCAGTGCGGGAGCCAAAACGAGCCTCCATCTTTACTGCAGCGATGCCACTGGCAAAATCGTTCGTCAATCTGCGTTTCCCCTCGATGGCGTTCCCCTCATCCACGATTTCGTCCTCGCGGGAAACTATCTCGTCTTTTTCTTGCCCCCCCTGCGGTTGGATATCTTCCGGGCTTTGGTGGGTTTGACCAGTTTTAGCGATGGAATGCAGTGGCAGCCGCAACTCGGAACCCAGATTTTAGTCTTCGATCGCCGCACTCTTTCTTTAGTGAGTCGGCAAGAAACGGAACCCTGGTTTCAGTGGCATTTTGCCAACGGTTACTCGACTCAAGAGGGAGAAATTATCGTCGATTTTGTCCGCTACCGGGACTTTACCACCAACCAACGCCTCAAGGAAGTGGCAACGGGACGCACGCAAACTGAAGCAGACGGCACCCTGTGGCGGGTGCGATTGGACGGGCAAACGGGAAAAGTGTTGGGCACTGAAGAATTGCTCGATCGCCCCTGCGAGTTTCCCATCGTACCGCCCCAGCAGGTGGGTCGCATTTCGCCCCATTTCTACCTATCGATGCACCGTCCCAATGCCGAACGCGCGCGGGAACTATACGGGGCGATCGCCCGCTTCGATTGCGATTCTCAAACCCTAACGGTTGCCGATCTGGGGGAAAATCGCTATCCCTCCGAACCCATATACGCACCAGATGCCTTGGATGCCGATCTCGGTTGGGTGTTGACAGTCGTCTATGATGGCAATCTCGATCGATCTGAAATCTGGGTATTCGATCGCAACGGACTAAATGAAGAACCCACCTGTCGGTTGCGACTCCCCGATGTGGTTTCCCTCGGATTTCACGGGACTTGGAAACCTGACGTGGCGAAGAATGGGGCTTGATGAAGTTCTAAATACCGAATTTAAGATTCTATCCCTCACCCAAAGGAGACTCAAAACTTCAAGGGAAACAGGGGGATGAAGGGAACTGCACAACTTCTTCACAAGTTCGCTTTAGGTTGAGAGAGAGACGAACTCGACTCTAGCTTCCTCTATGACAGATCCAGCACGTCCCTACCCATTTAACTCCCAGAACGCTCTCGGGCAAGGGATTTGCCACATGTCAACTCAATCACCGTCAATGGAAATGGAAGGGGAAGCGAGTTCGATCGCCCAACTCCACGAACAACTCGCAGCGCTCACCCGCATTAACCACACGCTGCAAGCCGAGATTCGAGAGCGTCAAGAAAACGAAGCGGCATTACAAAAACAAGTTCGGCAAATGAGAATGTTAGTCGAGCGGGTTCCAGTTGCCATAGCGATGTTCGATCTCGAAACCGGCTGCGTGTTGGCGGGCGATCGCTGGCTCGAAACCTTCAGTTCCGAGCACTCCCAAGGTCGATCGATGACCGACATCTTCCCCGAAGTTGGGGAGTGCTGGGTCGAACTTCACCAACGCTGCTTGAACCGGGGGGAGGAAGTTCGCGACAAATGGAATGTTTGCAGTCCGGACGGGACGATGGAGTGGTACGAGCGGATCGTCTGCCCTTGGTACGATGAAACCGGTAAAATTGGCGGTACGATCGCCACAGCGGAAGTCATCACCCCCGACAAACAAATCGAAGAGCAACTGCGAGAATCTCAACAGCTTTTTCAACTGGTGATGGATAACATTCCCCAGTTGATTATGTGGAAAGATCGCCACTCCGTTTATAAAGGTTGCAACCTCAGCATGGCTAGGGTTGCAGGCTTGGAATCTCCCGAAGAAATTATTGGCAAAACGGACTACGATCTGCCCTGGAAAACGGAAGAAGCACAGTGGTATCGGAGTTGCGATCGTCAAGTGATGGATTCGGGTCAACCCAACTTGCACATCATCGAAACCCAGCAACAAGCTGACGGTCGGCAAGCATGGCTCGATACCAATAAAATTCCCCTGCGAGATGCTCAAGGGAATGTTATCGGCATTTTGGTAACCATTGAAGATATTACCGAGCGCCAGCAAGCGCAAGAAACCCTGCGGGAAATCAACAAAGAATTAGAAAAACGAGTCAAAGCACGCACGGAAAAGCTCCGAAAAGTGGTGACCGACCTCAAAAGAGAAAGCCGCGATCGCCGGCGGATCGAACAACAACTGCGTCACAGCGAAGCGCGACTCCAAAGGCTGGCCGATAACATTCCCGGTGTCATTCACGAATTTCGGATCGAATCGAACGGTCATCGCTTCTTTTCCTTTCTATCTTCCGGTGCGCGAGATCTGTTCGAGTTAGAACCCGAAGTCTTGATGGAGGATGCAACGCCCGCCTTCGATCGGGTTCATCCAGAGGACTTGCCGGGTTTTCAAGCAGACATCGAACGCTCGGTGCGTCAGCTCGAAACTCTCGAATCGGAATTTCGCTACATGGCACCTTCCGGGCAAAAATGGTTCAGAATGCGATTTCGACCGGAACGGCTACCGGGAGGTGCAACCATCTGTTACGTTTGTACCTTTGATATTACCGATCGCCATCAGATTGAAGAACAACTGCGCGCCTCGGAAGCGAGATTGCAGAGGCTGGCCGATAATATTCCCGGCACGATCTACGAATTTCGCATGGCACCGAACGGCGATCGGTCATTTTCCTTTTTGTCTTCCGGTGCGCGAGATGTGTTCGAGTTGGAACCAGACTTGTTACTTCAGGATGCACAGCTGGCATTCGATCGGGTTCATCGAGAAGATTTACCCCGTTTTCAAGTAGAACTCAATCGTTCGGCCAAGACATTGAAAAATGTTGAATCCGAACTGCGGTTGCTCGTGCCATCCGGACTGAAGTGGATACAAGTACTAGCACGACCCGAACGCCAACCTGGGGGGGAAATCATCTGGTACGCCTGTATTACCGATATTACCGAGCGCAAACTGGTCCAAGTCGAACTGACCAAATTATCCCTCGTGGCCAGCCAAACCGATAGTGCCGTCATCATTGCCGATAAAAATGGGTTAACGGAGTGGGTGAACGATAGCTTCGTGCGGATTACGGGGTATACCTTCGAAGAGGTACGGGGGAAAAAGCCCGGTTCTCTCTTGCAAGGTCCGCTCTCTGATTTAGCAACCGTCGACCGCATTCGAGAAGCCATCCGCACCCGAACACCGTTTCAAGGAGAAATCCTCAACTACAACAAGCAAGGTCGTTTGTATTGGTTGTGGCTGAGTATCAATCCCATTTTCGACAGCAATGGAGAACTGAGTCAGTTTATTGCCATCGAAAGTGATATCAGCGAGCGCAAACAGTACGAACTCCAGCTCAAACAGCAAACCGAAGAACTCGAACAAACCCTCAGCGAACTCAAACGCACCCAAGTCCAACTGGTGCAGAGCGAAAAAATGTCGAGTTTGGGTCAGCTCGTGGCGGGCATTGCCCACGAAATTAACAACCCCGTCAATTTTATCTACGGCAATCTCTCCTACGTCAACGAATATGCCGAAGATTTACTCGCCGTTCTCGACATCTATCAAACCCACTATCCCGAGCCACCTCCCGAGGTGCGAGAGAAACTCGATCTCAACGAAATCGAATTTTTGCAGGCAGATTTAACCAAATTGTTGCAGTCGATGCGAGTGGGGACCGATCGCATTCGGGAAATTGTCCTCTCCCTGCGAACCTTCTCCCGTTTAGATGAAGCGGAAGTCAAAGAGATCGATATTCATGACGGGATTGAAAGTACCCTGACGATTTTACAAAATCGCCTCAAAGCCAATTCCGTTCGCGTCGCGGGTACGGAGTACCAACGTCGGGCGATCGAAGTTGTCAAAGATTATGGCAAACTACCGCGGGTGGAGTGTTATTCTGGGCCGCTCAATCAGGTTTTTATGAATATTCTCACCAATGCTATCGATGCCATCGACGAGCGAGATCGCACTCGCACCCCAGAGGATATCGATCGCCATCCCAGTACGATTCGGATTAGTTCCAAAGTCGATGATGCTGCGGAGTGGGTCATGATTCGGATCGTCGATAACGGACCGGGAATTCCTGAGGAAATTCAACGTCAAATTTTCGATCCGTTTTTTACCACCAAAGAAATTGGCAAAGGTACGGGATTGGGAATGTCGATTAGCTATCAAATCGTGACCGAAAAACACCAGGGTTCGTTAAAGTGTATCTCGCAATTGGGGGTCGGAACCGAGTTTATCGTTGAAATTCCCATCCGAACGCCATCTGTTAAGGGGAAATAACTTCCGCGCGATTCGATCTAAATTCGATCTAAAATTTTGGCAAGAATAGCAAAATCAGGGCGAACGATCGCTTTGTGTTCGGGGTAATCGAGGAAAAGTCATGCAAATCGATCGATGTCTTCACAGCGCGCTGCTCGTTTCGGATTTGGAACGAGCGGAATATTTTTACGGTACGGTTTTGGGATTGCCCAAAGTCGATCGAACTCTAAAATTTCCTGGTGTTTGGTATCAAGTGGGAGCCTATCAAATTCACCTGATTGTCGATGCCAACCTTCAAGTCAATTTACAAAACGAGGAAAAATGGGGGCGAAATCCTCACCTGGCATTTTCGATCGATAATTTAGAAGCTGCGAAAGCACGCTTGGAAGGCAACGGTTTTCCCGTACAAACCAGTGCTTCCGGTCGCGCGGCACTTTTTACTCGCGATCCCGATGGGAATGTCATCGAATTGAGCGTTACAACTATCAATTAACGCCATGTGCAACTTAACTTAACTCTCCAAAATTCTCTCGCACGGGGGGAAGGGGGACCGGAGTTGGGGAAAAGGGGGATAAGTCTACTCGCTCACCATATGACTTTGTTTAAAGTTGCACACCGCGTCATTAAAAATTAAAAGTTGACGATTCTCGATCGCGTTTGGGCTGACTGGAAATTCTAGAAACAGCCGATAATACCGGAGTGAATCTCCAAGTGGGCGAGCAAAGCACTGCATTTCCCGTTCCCCATTCCCCACTCTCTCCGGATACCTCCGATCCAAAACTGACGTTAATGATAAAAATCGTTGCCTACTGCTACAGCGATCCCCTCCTCGAACCCGCACCCGACCCAGCCATATGGGGCTGGGAAATCGATCGCGTCTATCAAGATATCGGGCAACGGCAACAGTTACACCAACTTCTCGAAGATTGCCAAACTGACCCCACAAATTATCTACTCGTGCGCCGCTTAGAAGAATTGGGCGATACGGTGTCTGAGGTATGCGATCGCCTCACGTACCTCGAAGGATTGGGGGTTGAGGTGGTCGCCGCCGAATCCGATACCCGTCGCGCTAACCTGTTGCAACTCTTCGACGAGATCCAGCGCAACCAGCGTTCTCGCCGAATTCGCCAAGGACACGCTCGCAACCGGGTGGAAGTTTTGCCACCTCCGGGTAAAGCCCCCTACGGCTACCGACGGGGCAAAGATCGATATATCGTCGATCGCGCCACAGCCCCGATTGTCAAAGAGTTTTTCGAGCGCTTTATTATCTACGGTTCCCTGCGCGGTGCGGTGCGCTACTTGGGGATGCGATACGGTAAGAAGATTTCAGCCACCACCGGCCGGCGGTGGCTGACCCATCCCGTCTATCGCGGCGACTTACTCTATCAAAATGGGGAAACTATCAGCGATACCCACGCGGCGATCGTCTCTCGGGATGAAGCGGCCCAAGTCGATCGACTCTTGCGTCGCAATCGCCGGATGCCCCCCCGTACCGCCAGTGCCCCCCGTTCCCTAGCGGGTTTGGTGGTTTGCGATCGATGCCGTTCTCCGATGACGGTGATTCGGGTGTCGCGGCGAGACAAAAAATACGAGTATCTCTATTTGCGATCGGCTCAATGTCCCCAACAACCTCGGTGTAAAGCGATCGACTATAACGAAGTCCTCGATCGAACCATTGAAGCGATTTGTCGGGATTTAACCCAGGCGGTGTCGGGGTTGTCCATGCCGGGGATGGATGGGGTGAAGCGATCGATTCGCGAGGCGATCGCCACCAAAGAAGAAATTCTGGGGCAACTGAGTTCCCTCACTGACTCGGGAGTGTTAGATACCCAAACCGCCAATTTGCGCGCCTATACTCTGAAAACAGAAATTTCCCAGCTACGGGCAAAGCTTGCCGAGTTGCCCCCAGTCAATTTACGCGAAACTGCCCAAGCTGTTTCAATTCCCGAATTCTGGCGAGATTTATCAGAAACCGAACGCCGATTCTACTTTCGCGAGTTTATTCGCCAAATTGAGATTCACTGGCACGATCCGGGATGGAAGTTACGAATTGCGTTTATTTTCTGAGTGTTGCTACAACTGAGCTAAATTATCCCGATAAATTTCGATCGCGAAGGGATCGCCATTTTCTGAAGATGGAATCGCTCGGGTGACTTGACCTAAATATCGCGGTTGAGAGATACCCGGTTCGAGATGAACGATCGTCCGTGCCCGAAGCAGCAACGCTCCTCTTCCGGGGGACAAACGACCGGGGGCAATCAGATTGATGGCAGCTTGGCGTAACGTGGCGTCGAGTTCCGACTCGGTAATCTCCGGGGGAACTTTGATGGTGATGAGATTGGCCCCGTTGTCAAAAACCACCGTGTAGTTAATCGAACCCGGAACGACGGTCGGGGCGAAGGGAACGATACTCAGACCAAAGCAACCCACCGTCAGTACGACAGAAAATGCCGTAATCCCCACCAAGCGAAATCGGATCCCCCATTTCAGGAGGAAAGCCAGTCCCGTCAACCCGGCAAAAGCCAGGGTCATAATGCCAATCAATTGAGTGGCTTGGAGAAAATTAGCCGTCGTCAGCATCGTTTTACTTTGATGGGCGATAAGTCGATCGCCGCTGTGCAGTGGGTACTCGAGGGCAGTATATCACGCAGATTGTAACCCGCGCCTAGTACTCCTATGCAGAATTAAAAATGCGCGCATTAAAAATTAAAAATGTCTACTATGCATAGCTTTGAGCCGTTGAGAACTGGGTCGTTATTTGTGCGGCGCTGCACTAGGGTTTCCTCTGATGGATGTTTTAGCGATCTTCAGTTGTCGATCGAACTTCGCTCAAAGACACCGCATGTTTATCTGGAACGATGCGCGAACCGTAGCGTCGGGCATACACTTGGGTAAATTCAGCCCCGAAAAACAGAATCTGTGCCGAGTAATACACCCACACCAAAAGAACCACCAAGGAACCCGCCGCCCCGTAGGTGGAGCCGAAACTCCCCCCACCAAGGTACAATCCCAAAGCAAACTTGCCAATCGTAAAAAGCGCTGCGGTAATCCCTGCCCCCACCCAAACATCACTCCACTGTATTCTCACGTCGGGGAGGTACTTGTACATGAGGGCAAACATGAGGGTAATGAAACCAAAAGATACGCCAGTATTGAGAATTTGCCAGAGAAAATCTGCTCCGGGGAGGAAGCCAGACGCATACTTATCGAGTCCCGACAACGCCGCACTGATAATCAGAGAAACCAAGAGTAAAAATGCAATTCCCAATACCGCAGAAAACGAGAGAATTCGCTTTCTCACCAATCCCAAAAGTCCGTTTTTCGGTTTTGATTTCACATCCCAAATGGCGTTGAGCGCTTCTTGAAGTTGGGCAAATACCCCCGAGGCACCAAACAGCAACACGGCAATACTAATAATCGAAGCCATGCTACTCGTATCGGGTTGACCGGCATTGGCGATCGCCGTTTCGATGACTTTTGCCCCTTCAAAACCCACCAATCCCTGGATTTGACCGACGATTTCCCCTCGGGCTGCTTCTTCACCAAAGACCGCACCGACGATGGCAATGGCGATAATCAGTAAAGGGGCTAGGGAAAAAATCGTATAGTAAGCCAGAGCCGCTGCCAAGCGCGAGGCATTATCTTGTTGCCATTCTTTGAGAGTTTCTCGGGTCAACTTCCATATTTGTTTTAGGGTCATTGCTGGTTTTGTTCGATCGACGACTTACAATCCTCGTTGTCTGTCTCAAGTTTGAGCGATCGATGCACATCCAACAACTGTTTTAAGCTAGAAGTTTTGCTCCTTCCCTTTCTACCCCAAGATAGAAATAAGAATCTCCTTGCCTTCACGCCAGAGAACTGTCAAGATACCATCGAGACATCCCATCAGGGCGCAAACTGGCGTAAACTCGCCCTTCCTTTCTAAGATGCTAGATAACAGTGGCGATCGCTGTTGAAATTGGGAACCCGTCGAGGGACGATGATATCTAGATCGATAACCCTTTGCGGATAACCTATCGCTCAATCGAGCTAAATTGTAGCGATCTCCCGTACCGAGACAAATATCGAGCCAAAATGCGCGTTTTATTTCTCCATCCGAATTTTCCCGCTCAGTTTCGCCACGTTGCCACCGTCCTCGGGGCAGACTCCCAAAATGAAGTTGTCTTCGGCACCAAAAACGAGCGTCCCGAATGGGTAATCCCCGGAGTTCGCAAAGCTCTCTTCGCCCCCAGCCGCGATCCCCGTCCGGAAACCCATCACTACGTCCGACCCCTCGAAAGCGCCGTTCTCTACGGACAGGCTGTCTATCGGATGGCGGAAAACCTGAAAAAAGAAGGCTTTGTCCCCGATCTGATTTACGGTCATTCTGGATGGGGTCCAACCTTATTTATGAAGGATGTCTTCCCCGATACTCCTTTAATGTGCTACTTCGAGTGGTTTTACTGGGCCCACGGTTCCGATGCCGACTTCGACCCGGCCGAACCCCTCAGCCCCGACGAAGAAGCAAAAATTCGCCTGAAAAACGCACCGATTCTCGTAGACTTGTACTCCTGCGACTGGGGTTTGAATCCGACGCAATGGCAAAAGTCCCAATTTCCTAAAGAGTTTCAATCCAAACTCTCCGTCCTCCACGACGGGGTGGATACGGAGTATTTCAAACCCAACCCCGGCGCGAAACTCGTCCTTCCGAATCTGGATTTATCCCACGTCGACGAACTGGTGACGTACGTCGCGCGCGGCATGGAACCCTATCGCGGATTCCCGGAATTTATCGAATCCCTCGCCTACTTGCAAGAAAAACGCCCCAACTGTCACGTCGTCATCGTCGCCTCGGAACGGGTTTGCTACGGTAAAGGCTTGCCGGAGGGGAAAAGCTACAAACAACACATGCTAGAAAAAGTGCCCCTGGATCTGTCGCGGGTTCACTTTGCCGGAACTTTACCCTACGGACAGTATCTGAAAGTCATTCAAGCCTCTGACGTTCACGTTTACCTCACCCGACCCTTCGTACTGTCCTGGTCTTCGATCGAAGCCATGTCCACCGGTTGCGCGATCGTTGCCTCGGATACAGCCCCGGTGCGGGAAGTCATCGAAGACGGCAAGAACGGGTTACTCGTCGATTTCTTCTCCCCCAAAGACATTGCCGATCGCATCGACGAAGTGTTCCGTCACCCCAACCGGATGGCCCAAATGCGCGCCAACGCCCGCCAAACCGCTCTCGATCACTACTGCCACCCCCAATTGCTGCCCCAACACCTGAAAATTATGGAGAACGTCGCCAACGGTCAGTTTCCCCCGGATGCGTTTCTTCAGTAACCCGTGAAATAGGGAACAGTTGTAGCGCAAAGGGGAGTTAAAAGTTAAAAGTTCTCTCACACTCCCCCGGCTCCCCCGACCTCCCCAGTTCCTCCCTCTCCCGACTCGCCCGTCCCTGTGAAAAATGCCCGACATCTTGTTGCAAACTGCCATCGAACATCACAAAGCCGGAAATCTCAACTCGGCTGAATCCATCTATCGAGAAATCCTGCAAGGAAATCCCCAGGATGCCGAGGCTCTGCACGGGTTGGGAGCGGTGGCGTACCAGCAGGGAGCCTACGATCGCGCCATCGCATCCATTGCTCGAGCCATTACCCTCCATCCCGACAATTGGGTGTTTCACAACACCGCTGGCATGATCTACCGAGCGCGGGGAGAACTGGTGGCGGCGGTCGAAAGTTACGCGCAGGCCCTGGCGGGACAGCCGGAGAATGGAGATCTCGAAGGGAACTTGTATCGGGCGGTGGCACAACTGCGTGAAATCGACTCAGACGGAGCGCTGCGGGGTCTAGAAGCCGCCTCGCACAGTTGCCACGAGGGGGGGAACTGGGCGGGGGCAAAAGCCCTGTGCCGGCATATTTTACAGCATCAGCCGGCTTCAGTTGCGGCCCTGCATCGATTGGGGACGATCGCCTACCAAGAACGAAAATTCCCAGAGGCGATCGAATATCTCAGCCGCGCCGCCCAACTCGCGCCGGACAAAGCCAACATCCACAACAACCTCGGAGCCGCTTATCTCGAAACGAACCAACTCGAACTTGCGCTTTCCAGCTACCGCAACGCCCTCAAACTCAAGCCCGACAACCCAGCCATTTTGCAAAGTTTCGAGGCAGCTTTGCAAAAGCTGCTACAAACCAACCCAGATGCTGGCAAGCGGGAGTTACTACTAGCGGCGCGGCTGTTCCACTTCCAAGACAACTTACCTCTGGCCAAAAAGCTGTATCTGGAGGTCGTCAAGCGCGATAGCCGCTACGTTGAGGCTTGCCACGGCTTGGGAGTACTCCTAAGCCAGCAGGGCAACCCCATTCAAGCCATCGAATGCTTGCAGCGCGCCATTGCCCTCAAACCCAACGATTACCATTCCCACAACAATCTGGGGTTGGTTTACTACGAAAACTACCAGCCTTACGAAGCCCTCAAATGTTATCGGCGGGCGCTGGAGTTGCAACCGGGCGATCCGGCAGCTTGCGAGAATCTGAAAACGGCGATCGAATTTTTACAAACCTACTACGACGAAACCGCCCAATTTTACTTCCGGGCGGGGCATCTCGAACAAGCGGCCCAGGTGGATTTTGAGGGAGGTAACTTCTTCCAAGACGAAACGGGCAATCGGGAAATCGCCCGCCGCTACTACCAACGGGCGATCGAAACCCATCCCCGCCACGCCGAGGCACATCGTGCTTTGGGGGAAGTTCTGATAAAACTCCAACAATTCGACGGAGCGATCGCCGCTTGCCAAAAAGCGATCGAACTGCGCCCCAACGATGCCCTGGCCTATAAAACCCTCGGCAACGCATTCCTCGCCGCCCAAAACAGCGAAGCGGCCCTACAAGCCTACCAGCAAGCCCTGACACACCAGCCGAATTTTGCCGAAGTGTATTCTAACGTGGGTGGGGTGTATTTCCTCCAGGGCAACTTGGAAAAAGCGATCGCCATGTATCGCCAAGCCCTCAGTTTAGATCGGACGAAACCGGACATTTATTGGAATGTGGGCAAGGTTTTCGAGCGTCAGGGAAATCTCAAAGATAATATTGCCTGCTGGCAACAAGCGTTAGAATTAAATCCCACCTACGCTGGTGCTGTGGGGCGCTACCAACTCGGTTGTAAGTTGCTGGCAACGAGACAACAAGATGAAGCCGCCGCCCAGTTTGAGAAAGCCATCGAAATGCAGCCGGATTATGTCGATGCCCACTGGGATTTATGCGAATTACTGAGCGCTAAAAATTTGGCAGCAGCCCGCAATGCCGCCCAACGATTCGATCGCAACGTTAAAGACCCCAAACAGATACTCGCCCCCATCGCGATGATGAAGGCGTTTCTCAACTCCGGTGTCACCGATGTTGCCCTTGAGAAGTTACTCGAAATCGAACCCCTGCTCGATCGCTACGTGCCCCAATTAAATTGGCGGGATATCGTGCGGGCGTATCTGAATGTCGTGTTCGATATCCCCCATTTGCGAGACGATCCGGCTGCCAATGCTAAAATGTGTCGCGCCCTCTCCGAACCCTACGCCGCGTTTCTCAAACGAAAGGAAGATCTCGAAAAGTTTCAGCCGCCCCAACGCAATTTTATCCAAGCGCGATCGCCCCTCCGGATTGGATTTATTTCCCAACATTTCCGCCGCCATTCTGTCGGGTGGTTGAGCGTGGATATGATGGAGCATTTATCCCGAATAACTCCCCACATTTATCTCTACATTACCGGACAAATGAATGAAGATGAACTAACGGAAAGATTTAAAAAAATATCCGAAAAGTTATACCGTCCTCCCGCCCTTAATGCCAATACTTTAAGCCAAGAAATCCTCAAAGATGACTTAGATATTTTGGTAGATTTAGATTCAATTACGGTGATGCTTAACGTGGAACTGCTGCACCGTAAATTGGCTCCTGTTTGCGTTTCTTGGTTGGGATTTGATGCGCCCTACTTATCAGAAAATAACTATTATTTAGGCGATCGCTACACCCATCCTCAAGGTGTCGAAACCCACTACCTCGAACGTATCGTTCGCTTACCCAATTCCTTCACCGCCGTTGCCAGTTTACCGGTTTCCCAGACCGATCGCGCCTCCCTGCGGCGATCGCTGCGGATTGCCCCCAATCAAATCGTCTATCTGTGCGTGGCGACGGGGAATAAATACTGCGCCGATATGGTCGCCGCCCAGGTGAATATCCTCAAGCAAGTGCCCGACAGCATTTTATTATACAAAGCGCGGGTGGGGGATTTACAGGCGATCGGGGAAATATATCGCGCCGAATGCCGCCGCCAGGGGGTGAGAACGAATCGCGTCAACCAGTTACCCCGAACTCGCACCGAAGAAGACCATCGGTTAATTTACCAGTTTGCCGATATTTTGCTCGATTCCTACCCCTACAGCGGTTCCACCCACGTCGTCGAGGCGCTGTGGTGTAATATGCCAGTGGTGGCAAAAGTTGCCCAGCAATCCTTCGGGCGGCAAGCTTACTCCCTGATGGTGAATGCCGGGACGGAGATGGGGATTAGTTATACCTGGGACGAGTATATCGATTGGGCGGTACGATTGGGGTGCGATGGCAACTTGCGGCAGATGATGCGATCGCAACTCGAACGAGGCAAACAACCCGGACACCTCGCCCCCTTGTGGAACCCCCAACAGTTAGCCCGCGATATGTACGGCATTTTCGAGGATCTGCTCGCCAAGCAAGTGACAACCATGCCTGCCGTGGTGCAGCTTTAATCGCGCCGATTTATGGCAGGTGTTGGGGAGGCTCGTTCCTCACAAGTTTAGGTTTTTATAGGGTTTCGCACTGGTTTGTTTACAGCGATTCAAGAAATAGGTTTTTTCTATTCCCCATTCCCCATTCCCCATTCCCCACTCTCGCCGAATACAACCATCCAAAACAGACGTTAAGAAGAAATTTTCTCCGCTGCCAATCCAATTTCCTGACCGTAGGAGAGTTCGAGGGTATGACCGTCTGGATCGCGCAAAAACGCCCAATATCCAATGGGAAAACCCGAATCTTTCGGGCCTTGAATTAGTATCCCTTCTTGCCGCGCCCGATCGCACAATTCATCCATCGATTCGCGACTTTCGCAACCCACCCCCAGATGAGCAAACGGCGACAGCGTCGGATACACCGAGTCCGTCTGAATCAAGACGATCGCAAACGGACGAGTGCCATCGCACAGCCAGACAACCGCCACTCCAGAGTCTGCCTCCACCCGCCGGTGAATCACTTGCATGCGAGCGTAGGTGGAATAAAACTCGATACTTCGCTCGACATCCAAAACCGGAAGCGCGATGTGAGTTAGCCCAAGATCGATAGTCACGGCAATGTATATTTGGCTACATTACTATTCTCTCAGAATTCGGACTTCATTGGGAAATGGTATTATTCATCTCCCGAATCCCGATCGTAAAGTCTCCTTCGCTCTCTACAATTCATGTCAATGCGACCCGATCCTCTATGGGTACCGTCTCTGTGAAAGAAGTCGAAGTTGTGCGCGGATTTGATGTTGCGCAACGAAACGCAACTCTACATTCAGCCATCGGAAACTCGAACGTTCGATCCTTACTCTCGATCTATTTTTTCTAACTTATCCAGTAAATAGATGCGCATATTTGTGAGTTCTTGAATCTTCTCATAAACTTGTTCGATTTTACCTCGCACGAGCTTTATATTTTCCGATCGAGATAGCTCTCCATTTTGCCACGCGCTGATACTTTGCTGTATTTCTGCCAGTGTAAAACCCAAAATTTTCGCTTTTCGAATCAGAGACAGCGGCTCGATTGTCGCATCATCGTACTCTTTATAACCACTTCCTTCTCTTCGGTGCGGTGTCCGATTTAGATGAATACGATTATGAGGGGATATTGCCTGAAGATGCGGCTTTCGATCGCAATGGCGAAAATGTGGCGATCGCGATTTACCAGTATGGCAAAGGTGAAGACAGCCCGCCTGAAAACGGCTATATCGGATTTTGGAATGTCGATCGCAGCGGTTCGCAACCCGCCTTAAAGCAAACCGGTTATACGATTCTCGTGACGCGAGGACTGCACGATTTGGTGCTGATTCCGTAGAGATCGCAGTCGGGGAGGGGCAAGTGACGATGCAGCTCGTTGAATCGAGCTTTAATATCCAAGCAAGTGGGTAACGACTTCCATCAAAGTCAAACACCACTTGAAAAGATGTCAAATGGGTTCTATAGATCCCTAGGAAGAAGATAGAATTTGTTACATTTCCTCAACTCTAGAGATATATGGCATTTCAGAGCGATCGAAACCTTCAATTTTTTCGAGATTGAGAACTCCCCGAAAAAAAGCTCCGTGACTACAGAAACCTATATAGAAGGTCATTCAATCCATAAGTAATACAGGAGACTTAATCAGATGAATATTACTGGAACTTCTCTTGCCGACAATTTAACAGGTACTCAAGGTGACGATACGATTCGAGGACTACCTGGCAACGACAACATTCTAGGTCTTCGGGGAAACGATCGTATCTTTGGCGGTTTTGGGAACGATCGAGTGCATGGTGGCATGGGTCGAGACGTTATCATTGCTGGACCCGGAAACGATACTGTAAATGGAGGACGAGATAACGATTCTCTTCTCGGTAAAGAAGGGAACGATCGCCTCTTTGGTGGTTCCGGCAATGACGTCTTACGTGGTGGTGACGGGAACGACAATTTACTGGGGGAACAAGGAAACGATCGCCTCTTTGGTGAAGATGGTCACGATGTTGTTAACGGTGGATCGGGAAATGATGATATCTATGGGGGAGAAGGTCATGATTTTCTCATTGGGTGGACTGGACATGATGAAATTCATGGCAACTCTGGAGACGATTTTCTAAATGGTAGTGCGGGAAATGACACACTGACAGGTGGCTCCGGTGCGGACCAATTCCGGTTTGGCTCTCCCTCTGATGGCGTCGATTTCATCTCAGACTTCAAGTTTTTTGAAGGAGATAAAATTGCAGTGAGTCAGTCCGGCTTCGTGGGAGTAGATCCGAACCAGCTCGATACACAGTTTACTTACAATCAAAGCACGGGAGCATTATCCTTTAATGCTTCTCTCACAGATGGTATTCCATCTGTTACCTTCGCTCAATTGCAACCGAACCTCGGGGGTGGTTTTATACCCGGTTTGGATATCGAGGTGATTTAAGCCCGATCCAATCTCAACTTCGGAAAATTATCCATGGCTACGATTTGTCTAAATCAAAAGTCTGACCACTTCGATCGTGGTTTTCAACCGAATTTGAGAGAGTCTTATGGACCTGTTTGAGTCTTAAAAGAAAGCTCATTTTAACTAGTATCGATTCGAGACACGGTATTTCAGGTTCATGAGGTACTGTCACAACAGTTTTGTAAACCCGTTTTTCCAGTTTGTTAAAGTTGGGAGCAGTGTACCTTACTTACCTGCAACCTGCGGTCACGTCCTAAACTCTCTAGCATTGTATTCCGGAATACAAATGCAGAAATCTTTGCACGGTATAGGCACCTCATTGCTCGTGGGGTGCTTTTTGCGAGCATCAGATCGCCTCCAAACAATCCTCCATCGCCTCGACTCGATCTTATGGAACTAGCAAATCTTGATGGGGGCCGGGTTTAGAATGCAACGTCTCCGGCGACCCCTGGAGAACCAGATGTCCGCGATCGAGAACCACAACCCAATCGGCGCGGTTAATCACGCGGGGACGGTGGCTGATGAGAATCGTCGTCATCCCCCGACGGTGGTGTAACAAGCGATCGAGCACTTCCGCTTCGCTGCGGGGGTCGAGTCCGGAAGTGGATTCATCGAGAATCAACATCGGCGGTCGCGCGACGATCGCCCGCGCGATGGCCAAACGCTGTCGCTGTCCCCCCGAGAGGTTCGCCCCAAACTCGCCCAAAATGGTTTGATAGCGATCGGGCAATCCGGCAATAAACTCATCAGCCCCGGTAATCTGACAGGCTTTGACGATCGCATCGAACTCGATATCGGGATTCCCCAACCGGAAATTCTCAATAATCGATCGACTCCAAAAATGAGCATCCTGGGGAACCAAAATCGCTTGTTGCCGCAGGCAGTCAAGATCCAGGTCGGCAATATTGTAGCCGCCAATCCGAACGTTCCCCGACTCCACCGGATACAACCCCGCCAATAGTTTTGCCAGCGTACTTTTGCCGCAACCGGATACCCCAATCAGGGCAATGGTTTGTCCCCCTTGCAACTGCAAAGAAAACCGATCGAGCAAATCCACTTTCCCCGGATAGTGGAACGTGACGTTATGGCAGACAATCTCGGCATCACCAGCCAACTTTACCCTCGGCTTCGGTTTTTTCTCATCGGATTCCGCCTGATGATCGATGACCTCCGTTAGCCGCACCACCGCCGTTTTCACCCGCGTAAACTCATCGACAAACCCAATCAAAGCGCGAATCAGGGTGGCCACGTTGTTATTGAGGGTGGTAAACGCCAGCAACTGCCCGATGGAGAGTCCCGTATTAATCACCAAGTAACTACCGAACCACAACAACAGCGCGTTCCCCGTGGCACTGATAAATCCAGAAAAGATATTGTTGACAAAACCGATCTGATTCGTGCGAAACGCCAAATTTCCCAACCGTCCGAAGCGCGCCTGCAACTCTTCCCAAAACTGCGGTCCAGCCGTCGTGGTTTTCAGCGTCATCGCCCCTTTGAAGGTTTCCACTAATACCCCCTGGGTTTCCGCATCCAACACCAGCAGGTTGCGGGTTTGACGTTGCAACGTGGGCAGGAAGAACACCGTCGATAAACTCATCAGCGCTGAGAGTAACGTCGCCACCAGGGTTAGAGGCAAGCTATAAAACGCCATTACCCCCCAGGAAACCAGGGCGATAAACACCTGACTGGGCAGACTGACGACGATTTGCGCCAAAAATTGGTTGATTTGCTGAATATCCCGGAGGCGGCTGACGATTTCCCCACTGCGACGGGTTTCAAAATATTTAAGGGGCAATCGTAATAGTTTTCGCCCGAATTGCAGCATCAGTCCCAATTCCAGCCGTTGGGAAAAGTGAGCGGTGAGGTTCGACTGCACCAACTGCAAGCCACTGGCAAACACCGTCATCACGACGACCCCGAAAACCATGGCGTTGAGGAGGTTTAAATCTCCCCGCACCAACACATCGTCCGTCAGGAACTGAATCAAGAAGGGCGTGGCGACAGAGAGCAAACCCACCGCCAAGTTGAAGAGTAAAACCTGGGACAACAAGCCGCGATACTGAAGAACCGGTCGCCAGAAGCGTTCCCATCCCTTGACATCCTCAGAAGAACCCGTGGAAAATCGAGCCGGATCCGGTTCGAGCAGCAACAAAATCCAATCCGTCCACGATTCTTTGAGTTCGGTTTTAGTCACGTGGCGCAATCCCACCGCTGGATCGGCGATCGCGTAACCCTTTTTATCTTTCCCGTGCAACACTACCCAGTGATATCCCTTCCAGTGGATAATCGCCGGTAAGGGGGCTTCGGAAAGGCGATCGAGAACTGCTGGGGCCGCCCGCACCGATCGAGCGTTGAACCCTAATGCTTCCGCCCCTCTTTGCAGTCCGAGTAAGGTGGTTCCCTGCTGTCCGGTTCCTACCACTTCCCGAATTTTATTGAGAGATAGAGTTTGTCCGTAGTGTTTGGCAACGGCACCCAGACAAGCGGCCCCGCAATCGGTTTCGCTATGTTGCAGAAAAACGGCGTACTTTGATTTCATCGGATTTTGGGGTGGGGAGTGGGGAATAGGGAATGGGGAACGGGGAATGGGGAACGGGGAATGGAGCGCGCGCAAACGGCAGCGAAAATCCAGAGGCAAACCGATAACAATAAGTCCGAATGCTATAACGGCATGGCGCGTGCTAACGCCCTCCCGGATTTAACAACCCAAATACTTCGTTCTCCCAGATTTAACAACCCAAATGCTGTTGCACGATGGCAACCTGGCTGTGAAGCGCACCCTCCCGGATCTTGCGGCTATCTGCTAGGAATTCACATCACCTTCAGCAGGTCTCACGGCTTGGAAGCGTTGCTGCTGCTGGCGGTATTCGATAATTTTGGCTTTGGCTGTCGTATAAGCGGGAGTTCCCAGGGGAACGCGATCGAGGGTATCGATCGCCCCGGAAAAATTCCCGGCCGATGCCAGTTTCGATGCTTGTTCGATCCAGGAATTCGCCTGAGTATTTTGCTTTTCGGCGTATTCGGCGAGCTTGGTTTGAGCTGTCGCGTAGACTGAAGTGCCTTCGGGAATTTGACCGAGGTACACTTGCGCGCGAGAGAAATCCTCAATCTTAGCGAGAGCTTCTGCTTGACGCAGCCAGGAACTGGCTTGGGTGTTTTGATATTGGGTATATTCGGCGGTTTTGGTTTGAGCTTGGCTGTAGACGGAGGTTCCTTCGGGAATTTGAGCGAGTAAGGCTAAAGCGGTGGCAAAATTGCGCTGTTCGGCTTGGGTATAGGCATCTTGCATGGCGTTGAACGCATTCAATTCGATGTGCGCCTGAATGCGATCGCGAACGTGTTGCTGCAATTTTGGTAATATCTCTTCTCGGGCGCGATCGCTCAATTGCAGCCAACTGGGTTTGGCGATCGGTTTAGCAGAATCGACTGAGGCTTCGGGTGCGGCGATATTGGATTCGATTTCGGCAACGTCCTCTTGCGTCGATTCACGTTGGGCCCCGTCGTCGGGGGATGGGGTTTCCGGTTCGACTCGATGCAAAATTTCTTGCACGGAATAGCCGGTGAGAGTTACGGCCAGAGTCGCAGTGAGCCAGCGTCGGACGTTCGGACTCAAATTTAGGGTGCTATCTGACGAGTTGGCTGGCGCCCTTCGGGTGGTTCTTCCTCGATTGGCTTTTGCGGAAGGTCGAGGTTTGGGCTTGGCGGTACTTTTCGGTGTTCTCTTGGGGGAAGAAGTGGCAGCCGTTTTCCTCGAAATCTGCGATGGCGATGGCGGTTTTACACTCGAAATTTTTGCTTTCCGTGCTGAAGTGGCGTTCTCGACGCTCGAAGAAGCGCGTTGCGAATTGCGATCGGGGAAAGCTTTAGAATTTGACGAACCAACCATAGTAAAAACTCCGACTTGCCAAGGATGTGCGATCTCGATGCTGCAATCCGTTTTTCAGGGTTTCACCTATGTTTTCCGGAAAGTTTAGGCTTGTCGGGTATTGGAATGTGTCGATCTCGCTTCGATCGATTCAAATACGAACGGGAAAATGGAGTTTTCTCCTAAATTCCGATGACGTACTTTTGCCACTCGGGATGAACTCCCCGTTTCAAATGCTTGCTCACTTCAAAATACAAACTGCTATGGGGCTTACGCGGCACTTTTCGTAGAGGCATATTCGCCTCTTTGGGGGTACGATTTCCTTTTTTCACGTTGCAACGCACGCACGCCGTCACTAAGTTCTCCCAACTATCACCCCCGCCACGAGAGCGGGGGTGAACGTGATCGAGCGTTAAATCGTCACCGCTATAGTGACAGTATTGACAAGTTTGAGCATCCCGATAAAAAATATTGCGGCGCGTCAGAGGTATTTCTTTGTAAGGAACTCGAACGTAGTAGAGCAATCGAATCACACTTGGCAGAGGAAAGTCGGCATAAATATATCTGCCATTGTGTTCTACCCCTTCAGCTTTGCCCTTAATCATGAGAACGATAGCCCGTCGCCAACTCGTAATATTGAGTGGTTCGTAGGAAGCATTCAGGACGAGAACCTTACCCATTGGTATATTGTATCGATCTTTTACATAGGGTAGCACAGGAGTCAAGGGTTGTGCCCATCGGCGATGGCTTCCTCAAGCCCATTGAATCGAGAACTTTTGTAACGATTTAACCCAAGCGCGATCGCCCTATCTTTCCATCGTAAATCTCAGATTTTTTCGCCAAAATTTGCCCAGCCGTTCAATCCATTGGTTATGAAATGATGATTGGATTTGACCCGATCGGAGGAGCGCTAGGGCGATCGTTATTTTTTAAGTTTTATCGAATGATTTTGGGAGCGAAATTTTGATCGTTTCTCCATGCAAATTGAGAATTAGCCCCTCCAGATTTTTCACCTTTGAAAACCGATAGACTCAATTTTTCACCAAAAATCGTACCGATTCAACGGCATCTCGAAGCCGATTGACAGATCGAACCGAAAAAAAACCCCTTGAATAATGACTAGGGTTCCAAGGGGTTAAGGATGCATTTTCCGGATTGCTTCTAGTATCTGAAAGTTCTAAATCCATTGGGTAAAGTAATCGCAAAGATATTTAGTGGAAACTTTAAAGTTTTTTTGAAAAGTTTATCGTCGAAGAATGATATTCGCGATCGCAACAGTGAAATGGAGGAGAGCGGGGTCAATCCCCGGTCGAGCGCACTCCATAAGGTAAAATAAAAGGTCTAATTTTTCTTGCGAACCCCTTTAATATTCTTTCCTAAATCCTATGTCAACCGCTGATTCTAACTCTCTCTCTCTGCGCTATCGTCCTCGTCGCCTGCGCCGTACCCCCGCCATGCGGGAAATGGTGCGCGAAACCCACTTAACCGCCAACGATCTGATTTACCCCATGTTTGTGATGGAAGGGGAAGCTCAGAAAGTAGAAGTGGCGTCGATGCCGGGATGCTATCGCTTCTCCCTCGACTTGCTACTCTCAGAAATTGCCGACGTTTACCAATTGGGCATTCAGGCGATCGCCCTGTTTCCGGTCGTTCCCGAAAGCAAAAAAGATGAAACGGGAACCGAAAGCTACAACCCCGACGGATTAGTGCAGCGCACCGTTGCCACCATCAAACGAGAAGTCCCCGATATTACCGTCATCACCGATATCGCCCTCGATCCCTTCACCAGTCACGGTCACGATGGATTGCTCGGCGACGATGGCACGATTCTCAACGATCCGACGGTGGAAGTCTTAGCGAAAATGGCCGTTTCTCAAGCAGCGGCTGGCGCAGATATGGTTGCCCCCTCGGATATGATGGACGGTCGCATCGGCGCGATTCGCGAGGCTCTAGATGCCGCTGGATACACCAACGTCGGCATCCTCGCCTACTCCGCCAAGTATGCTTCGGCTTACTACGGACCCTTCCGGGATGCTTTGGATTCCGCCCCCAAATCCGGCGACAAGAAAACCTATCAAATGGACCCGGCTAACTCCCGCGAAGCCCTCAAAGAAGTGATGCTCGACATCGAGGAAGGGGCGGATATGGTGATGGTCAAACCCGCACTCCCCTACCTGGATATCATCCGTCTGGTGAGCGATGCCACGGATGTCCCCGTTGCGGCTTACAACGTCAGCGGCGAGTACGCCATGATTAAAGCCGCCGGAAAAATGGGTTGGATTGATGAGAAGAAAGTGATTCTCGAAACCCTCATCAGCATCAAGCGCGCTGGTGCCGATTTGATTTTGACCTACTTTGCCAAAGAAGTGGCGTTGATGTTGAAGTAAGGGACTTGCCAAAAAATAAGGTACCAGCTTGCCAACGACTTGCTGTAGGGGTTAACGGCCGTTGACCCCGACGATTGGTATATGATTTTCCCGCAGATCCCTAAGTGGCGCGATTGGTTCGATGGATGACTAAGATGGGAGGACGCGCGAGTCGTTCTCCTATTTCTTGAGGCGATCCTCAAGCTTAGAAAGAGTAACGAGAGCCAAACTTGGGATCGAAACTTTGTATACTGAGTAAGCAGATTTTCCCAACCCCCCGAGCGTCTTGGATATTCATTCCACAAGCGAATTCAATTGGCTCGGTTGCCCGATCGCCCTCTCGGAGCGAAAACGACCCGCCCCCAGTGGTTTGTTTTTATCAAGCCAGATGCGATCGCGTCTAGGATATTTACCTGCCCCTCACCCGACACCCTCAATCTAGATCTGGCCGTTTCAACGATCGATAGCTTTATGACCAAACAGCGCGTTCTTTCCGGAGTCCAACCCACAGGAAATCTTCATCTCGGGAACTACCTGGGAGCCATTCGCAACTGGGTAGAGGGTCAAAGTCAATACGAAAATTTCTTCTGCGTGGTAGATTTGCACGCGATTACCGTTCCCCACGATCCGGCGACTCTGGCTGCCAACAGCTACACGATCGCCGCCCTGTATCTAGCTTGCGGCATCGATCTCGAACACTCGGATATTTTCATTCAATCTCACATTAGCGCCCACAGCGAACTGACCTGGCTGCTCAATTGCATCACCCCCCTCAATTGGTTGCAGGGGATGATTCAGTTTAAGGAAAAAGCCATCAAGCAAGGAGAAAATGTCGGGGTGGGTTTGTTAGACTACCCCGTGCTGATGGCAGCGGATATTTTGCTCTACGATGCGGATAAAGTGCCGGTGGGGGAAGACCAAAAGCAACATTTGGAACTGACGCGGGATTTGGTCATTCGTCTCAACGATCGCTTTGCAGACCCGGACAATCCGGTTCTTAAACTCCCAGACCCCCTGATTCGCAAAGATGGCGCGCGGGTGATGAGTTTAACGGATGGCACCAGTAAGATGTCAAAGTCCGATCCCTCGGAAATGAGCCGGATTAACCTGCTCGATCCCCCCGAAACGATCGCCAAAAAAATTAAGCGTTGCAAAACCGATCCGGTTCGCGGTTTGGAATTCGATAATCCCGAGCGTCCCGAATGCCACAATTTACTAACGTTGTATATGCTGCTTTCGGGTCAAAGCAAGGAAGCCGTCGCCGCCGAGTGCCAAGACATGGGTTGGGGTCAGTTCAAACCTTTACTCGCCGATACAACGGTGGCGGTTCTCGAACCGATACAGGAAAAATATCAAGCGATTATGGACGATCGCCCCTATCTGGAGTCGGTGTTGAAGGAAGGTCGCCAAAAAGCCGAGGAAATCGCCGGGGCCACCCTCTCTCGGGTGAAAACGGCGATGGGATTTTCGACCCCGGTTTAATCAAAATCTGGAGGAAAAGGGAAGAGATCTTGGCGATTTGAATCGAGAAATTGTCTGAATTTCTTCTCCCTTTTCCTCTTTGAGAGGAGATGTCTCACGGCATTCGGGTCGATCGAGATTAATGATGCTGCTGTTGTGGCTTGGTGAGGGGTCGATCGCTTAAAATTGCCTGCGCTCGATAAAAATCTAACGATATACGAATCAGGGCGCGGAACGGTTGACGTTGTGTTAGGCGATGCAATCCCCGACGAAGTTTGGCGATGCTGGATCTCAAATAGGTACTCATGGCTTGTTGGGTTTTTTGTCAAACCCAGTACATACTCTACTTCGATCTTAGGCGGAATCGACCCCAACCTCGACGGTTTATTGACAATTCGTAGCAAAGTGTGGTATGCCTCATCAAAGTAATGTATCAATCGTCTCGATCGGTCAGCGACCCAACTCTGCTTACCTCGAAAGACCGTTCCCTCGATCGATAACGCTAATTTTTTACAAAAATTAACAAAAGTCTCGATAACGTAAAGGAGCCAAAGAACTCAGCGGAAGTTCTCTTTTAACTCGATGTCCGATCGCGCGATCGCGCCATTGGATGGGCTAAGTTGGATATAGACTCATAAACCGGTCGCGGACCTCCCGTCCACAGCGCGGGAGATCGGCCAGTCCCCCGAAAATGCGCTCGCATTCACCATCGGGATCGCCTCTGTGCGTGGATTCCTTCCCAACGCACTTCGCGATCGAGTTTCCACCTCACTTTTAGACTTATGAAAGCGACACGTCGTCAACCTTCTTCTCTAGCTGCCTTAGCCCTGAAATGGGTGGGAATTATTCTGATTTTGTCTTACTTGCTCGATGTGCTCGTCGAGCCGCTTCCCTATCAGTTTTTAGACCTGGGGTGGCGAATCCGAGTCTTAACCCAATTCGTCGATAAAGGAATTATCGCTCTGATGGGGTTGGCCATGCTGTTTGCCGGAGACTGGATCGATGCAAACACGACCAACACCGCTCCGTCTCAAAACAAGTTACTAGACATGCGGTTTTGGGCTTTAATTCTGGCAAGCATTTTGGGGTTTGTCTTTTTCATCCTCGCTCCCCTTCACATCATTGATGTGAACCGAGCGAGTACCCAACAACTCGCTCGGATCGAACAGCAATCCCAACAAGCCGAAACCCAGCTCGAAACCCAACTCGGCAGCGAAAACTTCCAGGAGCAAGTCGAACAGAGAAAAGAGCTTCTCAAGCAACAAATTGGCGTTTTGCTTGAAAACGAAGAACAACTCAACGAAGCTCTAGAGAACGACCAGCTTCCGGAAGACGTTAAAGCCATCCTGGAAGAATCGAAAACGAATCCCCAGGTTTTAGATGAGTTTCTCGAAGAACAAGCTCAAGCACTACCCACGCAACTCGAAACTCAGATTCGAGAACGCCGGCAAAACCTGGAGAAACAGACTCGCTTAACCAGTTGGAAATCGAGTTTGCGAGTGGGATTGAGCAGTTGGTTATTATCCGCCGGCTATATCGTCATTAGTTGGACGGGTCTGCGAGGCATGCTCAGCGGTTCTCCCCGAGTTTCCCGCCAAGCCCCAATGGGTTAATTTTAAGTTAAGTTGGAAATGTAATGTAAAACGTTAGGCGATCGGGTTTTGGGAGTAGCTCGCAAATGCTATTTTTGGTTTCAAACCCGCACGCGATCGACGAACGAGTTAAAAGAATTCGCGATCGTCCAAACTTTAAAGCTTCCAATCGAAGTCGATAAAGTGAGGTCGATCGCACCGAAAACAAACCCGGAACTTTATCCCAATCTTTAAATGGGTAAAAGTGGTAAGTTTTCGGTAGGGATGCAGGCCGGCGATTGAATCAAAACACTGCGATAGAGTGTTTCTGGAATTGGACTTGAGAGCAATTGCTTTCTACAGTTTTACCCGTGGTTTTCTCCTCTGTGAAACCACGTTATCAACTTAAATATAACGTTTCGGCTGGGTATGTTCTCGATTTATATTCTGACTTACAACGAAGAAATTGACATCGCCGCGTGCATTGAATCGGCACAGCTGTCCGATGATATCATCGTTGTCGATTCGTGCAGTACCGATCGCACCGTTGAAATTGCCCGCCGTTACCCCGTGCGAGTTATCGAACATCCATTTGAATCCCACGGCAAACAACGGACTTGGATGCTGCGATCGATTCCGAGCAAATATGAATGGGTCTATATCCTAGAAGCTGACGAACGCATGACCCCCGAACTCTTTCAGGAATGTTTGGAGGCAACCCAGAGCAACTCTCATATCGGCTACTACGCAGCCGAACGAGTGATGTTCATGAACCGGTGGATTCGACATGCAACCCAATATCCTCGCTACCAACTGCGGCTATTACGTAAAGATCGGGTTTGGTTCGACGATTACGGTCACACCGAACGAGAAGTTTGCGACGGTTCGACGAGTTTTCTCAAGGAAACTTATCCCCACTATACCTGTAGTAAAGGTTTAAGTCGTTGGATCGAAAAACACAATCGCTATTCGAGCGATGAAGCCGCAGAAACGTTGTACCAACTTCGAGAAGGAAACGTCAACTGGAAACATTTATTCTGGGGAAGCTCGGAAGTCGAACGCCGACGAGCGCTTAAAGACTTATCTTTGCGTTTGCCTTTTAGGCCCTTGGTCCGTTTTCTGTATATGTATTTTATCTTAGGGGGAATTCTCGATGGCAAAGCTGGTTTTGCCTGGTGTACCCTGCAGACTTTTTACGAGTACTTAATCTTGCTCAAAGTAGATGAATTAAAGCAGCAATCTCCACCCGCAAGTGCTGTAAAGCTGTCTGTCGAACGTCATCCCGAAAACGCTTAACAGTTTGGAACGTTGGATGTGCGGGTGGCAATAGTTACGATCGGGATCGGCCGTTTCACATCACCTTCGGCGATCGCACCCGCGACCCCTTCCCCGATCTCCTCCTCTCTCCTCTCCAGAAGCGGGGATCGCAGGATTGGTTAAGTTTTTGAGACCTCTTGGTGTTACATTTGATACAAGCCCTACTCTGGGTAGGGTTTTTTTGGTGTAAGCTTGCAACAATTCTTTACAAGCGTTACAAATTAACATAGGACTAAATATTAACGACTGCACCAATTGACCGGAGATAGGTTCGCACGGTGAAGTCGATCGTCATCCTGTAGCCAGAGAGTTCTCCTGTGATCCAACGCTTTAAGCAAGACCTGAAAAACGACCTTATTGCGGGGCTGTTGGTTGTAATCCCCTTAGCCACCACAATTTGGTTAACCATTACCATCTCCAATTGGGTGATTAACTTTTTGACGAAAGTGCCAAAACAGCTCAATCCCTTCGATGGTTTCGATCCCTTAGTGGTTAACCTGCTGAACTTATTGGTAGGGCTAGCAGTTCCCTTGCTCAGTATTTTGCTCATCGGTCTGATGGCACGTAATATTGTCGGACGATGGTTATTGGATTTTGGAGAGAATATTCTGGCAGCCATTCCGCTAGCGGGATCGGTTTACAAAACCCTCAAGCAACTGCTACAAACTGTCCTGCAAGATTCGAATCGTCGATTTCGCCGCGTGGTGTTAGTTGAATATCCCAAAGAGGGAGTTTGGTCGATCGCATTTGTCACGGGATTAGTGAGCGATGAAATGCAAGCCAATCTACCCGAACCCAGTCTGAGCGTTTTTATTCCCACCACCCCCAACCCCACTTCCGGTTGGTACGCAATCGTACCGGAACGAGAAACCCGAAGTCTTTCAATCTCGATCGAGGATGCTTTCAAAATTTTGCTCTCAGGTGGTATTGTGGCTCCTGAACCCTCAAAGCAAATTGCCCTGAATCCCAAACAAGGACGCATCGCAGAAGATTTCGTTCCTTCAACCTCACACACTCCCTTCCCCCTTCCGGAAGAATCGTAACCCTCGCCACTGATGAGGTGGGGAGTCGATGTTTGGCAAGCGACACTTGTGACTAGGGTTCGACTTTTTCCAACTAAACCCTAGACTCCCACATCTATAATATGCAAGCCCGACGCATTTCCCGAGAACTCGCTTTATTAAGTCTGAGCCAGCTTCCGAGCAATCCAGATAAGCTCGCCAGACAACAGCTCAACGATGTCGTGCTGGCTGCCGTGAGAACGATGAGTGCCGAGGCTCACGACATTCTCGAAACAGCAGCGGCCGAACTCACGCGAGGGAGCGATCGAATCCTCAACTCTCAAACCCGCGCCAACGATGTCAGCAGTGCCCGAGCCATGGTTTCCGAGGCGATCGACTTAACGCAAAGTGCTCTAAATCGGGTGGGAATTGCGATTGAATTACCCGAATTTATTTACCTGGCCAATCAAAAAGAAGTCCGGGCATATACCCTCGAAATCTTAACTCAAGTCAGTGTTAAGCGTGCTGAGATCGACGAGTTACTCTCCAAAGCGTTGATTGACTGGCAACTGTCTCGACTACCTCGAATCGAGCGAGATCTTCTCAGAATCGCCGTGACTGAAATGTGGATTATCGGCATTCCCGATGGCGTGGCGATTAACGAAGCCATCGAACTCGCAAAGCGTTACAGTAGCGATGAAGCGCACCGATTTGTGAACGGGGTACTGCGCCGCGTCACGGAGTCTCTTAAGTCTCTCAAGGAACAGGAAAACTCTCCATCGAATGCCGAACGTCACTGAGGTTCGATCGGACTTCTCGCAAAATTTTTGAACATTTCCATTTGAACACTTCCAACATAAACGCATAACAAAAATTCGATATGGTTTTTAATTGGTTTCGCCGTAAATTTAATGACGACTCCGAACAAGTAGAAAAAGAACAAACACCCACTTCTTCCCCGGAAGCGCCGCCAGAAAGTTCTGAATCGGAGTCAGAAGAATCTCCACCGGCCGCTGAAGATTATCTCAAGTGGGCCAAAGCGGCTTACCAGAACATCCAGCAGCAGCAACAAGGCACCCAGATAGAAGAAGAGGAATCGGAAACGGCAGAATCTGAGGTGGAGACAGACACTTCAGAGGAAACAGCAACGTCTGGTGATGAACCCGAAGCCGTTGTTGAAATTGAGGCCGAGGAAGCCCAAGACGTTCCCGTCGCGGAAACGGAGACAGAAAGCGAGCCTGAAGCGGTCGTCGAAACCACCCAAGACGAACCCGAAGTCGTAGCCGAAGCTGCCGAAGAGGAATCTCAAGAAGCCCCCGTTGCGGAAAGTGAGTCAGAAGCAGTAGAACAAACGACTGAAGAGGAAGCCGAAACCGTCGAGACTGCCCTTACCCAAGAGGAACCCGAACAAGCTCCCGTCGCTGAAAGTGAGACAGAAGCCCAAGAGGAACCCGAAGAAACTCCTGTCGCCCAAGACGAACCCAAAGTCGTAGCCGAAACCACCGAAGCCGACCCCAAAGGGGCCGATGATGACGCGACCTCGGAGGCCCCCGCCCCCGAAGCCCCGGTACGGGAGTTGTCCCTGTTCGAGAAAGCCCGAGCGGAGAGGGAAGCACGGTTGGAACGACTCAACCAAAGCGCGATCGAAACCCCAGAACCCGAAGCCGCACCCGCCGCTCAAACCACCACCGTCCCGGAACCGGAAATCTCGATTCCCGGATTGGCCTTTGACGATGGATTCGTCTGGTCCGCGGAAGTTCTCGCCGCTCAAGGTCGCCGTCCCGAAGATATTTCCGTCGAAGAAATTACCTGGCTCAAGAAATTAAGACAGGGATTGGACAAAACCCGTCGCGGGTTGGTCAACCAACTCAAATCGATCGTCGGTCAGGGACCGCTCAACAAAGAAGCGGTGATGGAAATCGAGGCGCTGCTGTTGCAAGCTGACGTCGGCATCGAAGCCACCGACTACGTCATCGCAGCGCTACAAGCGAAAATGCTCGAAGAGACCCTACCTCCAGATGCAGCGATCGCCTATTTGAAGAAAATTCTCCGGGATATGCTCGATCGACCCCTACGGGAAAATCATAAAGCTAGCATCGCTCCGGAAAAAGAGACCTTAAATATTTGGTTGATGACGGGGGTGAACGGAGCTGGAAAAACCACCACCATCGGTAAGTTAGCGCACTTAGCCAAAACCTCCGAATATCGCTGCCTGATTGCCGCCGCCGATACTTTCCGCGCCGCCGCCGTCGAACAGGTGAAAGTGTGGGGTCGGCGCAGTAACACGGAGGTGATTGCCAATCCCGGTCAAAATACCGATCCCGCAGCGGTGGTCTTTGATGGAATTACTGCGGCACAATCGCGTCAAACTGAGTTACTATTGGTCGATACGGCCGGTCGGCTGCAAAATAAGAAAAATCTGATGGAGGAACTGAACAAAATTCGTCGGATTATCGATCGAAAAGCGCCCGATGCCATCGTAGAATCCCTCCTGGTGCTCGATGCGACGTTAGGTCAAAATGGTCTGCGCCAAGCCGAAGTCTTTGCCGAAGCCGCTCAACTAAGCGGTGTCGTCTTGACAAAGCTCGATGGAACTGCTAAAGGTGGTGTTGCCCTAGCCGTGGTGCAGCAACTCGGTCTTCCGATCCGTTTCATTGGGGCGGGGGAAGGGATTCAAGATTTGCGCCCCTTCTCCAGTTACGAATTTGTTGAAGCCCTACTGAATGGATAAACGTATTGCGAGATATGAACTCTTTTCAGCAATCATCATTGCCCTCCGGGTCTGGCGAACCGATGGCGGCAGTCCCAAGACCTCGGCCGCCGTCTAAATCAAACGATGCCACTGTCGAGCGCCAACCCCCCCCTCCCACCCCCGTTTTTGCGCTGAAAAAACTGGTGGCTCGCTTGCAGCGAGAGCAGCGTAAAGTTCAGGATTTACTCAGTTCCCTGGGATTTGCCCTTCGGAGTTTCAACAATCTCAACCAGTTTCTGGAACTGATTCCCCTGGTGGCCAGTCGGGTGACCGATGCCGATGGTGCGGCCCTGGTGTTGTTTGCCCCCAATGGCAGAATGCGGTTGCAGCGGCTGCACTGTCAAGATGGAAGTCCCTGTCAGGACGTTCGACGGGCCATCGAAATGGCGATGCGTCAGCCGAGTCTGGCGAGTCCAACGGCAAGCGGTCTCGATACGGAAGTCAACCGCTATTTAGACTCGGAGGTTCGCTTATTCGGGACTTCAATTTTAGTCAAGAATGCAGAACGGGGGCGATTGTACGTTTTCAGTCGGGAACCGAGTTACTCTTGGACGGAAACCCGCCAAAAACTAGTCCGACTCGTGGCAGACCAAACGGCCGTTGCGATCGATAACGACGAACTGAATGCAGAACTGCGTCGTAAGGAGCGCTTAGACCGAGAATTGGAAATCGGTGCTGAAATTCAGGTGCGGCTCTTCCCCAGTCAATGTCCCGAAATTCGCGGTGTGGCTTTGGCCGCGACCTGTCAGACAGCCAACCGCGTCGGGGGCGACTATTACGATTTCATTCCCACCCACTACAACCTCGTCCGCCAACCGGCTTCGGAAATCGCGCCGGAGGGTCGTTGGGGGATTGCCATTGGGGATGTGATGGGCAAAGGGGTTCCCGCCGGTTTGATTATGACGATGACGCGGGGAATGCTGCGGGCGGAGGCGCTCAACGAACATTCTCCGGCTCAAATTCTGCAACATCTCAACCGGGCCATGTACGCCGATTTGGAGAATTCCCATCGGTTCGTGACCCTGTTTTATTCCGATTACGATCCGCAAACGCGCATCCTCTCCTACAGCAACGCCGCTCACAATCCGCCCTTGTTGTGGCAAGCCGAAACCGATTCTATCGATCGACTCGATACCCTCGGAATGCTCATCGGCTTGGATATCGACTCCCAGTATTTTGAAGCGCACGTCCAGCTCGCGCCCGGGGATACGATCTTATACTATACCGATGGCTTAACCGAAGCTTCCAATCGGAACGGCGATCGCTTTGAAGAGGATAATCTGACTCGAGCCTTTCAATGGGCGTGTCGCCACTACGACAACCCGCAAGCGATCCTCGAATACCTGTTCGAGCAAGTTCAGGAGTTCATCGGTGAGGGAAACCGCAATGAGGACGATATCACGCTGGTTGTTATGCAGGTAAAATCAACGGATGAGGAAATAGAAAATCCATGAGTACCATTCCCGAACTAACAACCCACATCGCGAGTGCCATCGACTGGCATTCCGGTCCTTTAGATTTATTTGACCACGCAACCTGCAGCGGTCAAGTTCTCGCCCAAGCGGTGAAAAGTACCCTGTGGAGCGACGTTCAATCGGCCTGGAATAATTTTGTCGATAGCGGTCAAATCTGGGCGATGGGACTGGGGATTCTTTTAGGATATTGGTTCCGATCGATGTCTGTGGGTTAGATGCCCGGACTTTGGGGGGTCGGGGGCTTTGGCAGCAGGGGAATAGTGTCATAGAAAATTGACAATCGGTCAGTGGTAACGCTCTTTCCCCTCACCCCAGACCCCTTTGGGAACTCCAACGTCCGAATTCTATATTTTTAATTGTCAGCGTTTGACTACACTCAAGGGGTCAAAGCCGGGGATGGTGCAAAACGGGGCATAATGATTTGATGCCCAGCCAAACACACCCATCGACCCATTAGCTATGAACCCAACCAAAACCTGGAGCCAACGCTTTGAATCGGCACTACATCCGGCGATCGCCCGTTTTAATGCCAGTATCGGTTTCGATATCGAGTTAATCGAGTACGATTTGAGCGGTTCGATCGCCCATGCAAAAATGTTGGCGAAAACCGGTATCGTTTCTGCTGAGGAAGGAGCGCAACTCGTCGCGGGATTGGAGCAAATCCGGCAAGAATATCGAGACGGCCGCTTTGTACCCGACGTGGATGCAGAAGACGTGCATTTTGCCGTCGAACGTCGGTTAACGGAAATTGCCGGGGATGTGGGGAAAAAGCTGCACACGGCCCGCTCGCGCAACGACCAGGTCGGAACGGATACACGCTTGTACCTGCGCGATCGCATCACCGAAATTCGGGGGCAGTTGCGGCAATTTCAAACCACGTTACTGGAGTTAGCCGAAAAAAATATCGAAACCCTAATTCCCGGTTACACCCACCTCCAACGGGCCCAGCCGGTCAGTTTGGCCCACCACCTGCTGGCTTATTTTGAAATGGCGCAACGAGATTGGCAACGACTGGGGGAAATTTACGAGCGCGTCAATATTTCTCCCCTCGGTTGCGGGGCGCTGGCAGGAACGACATTTCCCATCGATCGCCACTACAGCGCCGAATTGCTCGGGTTTGGCAGTGCCTATGCCAATAGTTTAGATGGGGTGAGCGATCGAGACTTTGCCATCGAATTTCTGGGTGCTGCTAGTTTGATTATGGTGCATCTGAGTCGCCTCTCCGAAGAAATCGTACTCTGGGCATCGGAAGAATTTGGATTTGTGACCCTCACCGATAGCTGCGCCACGGGTTCGAGCATTATGCCCCAGAAGAAGAACCCCGACGTCCCCGAACTGGTGCGCGGCAAAACCGGGCGGGTATTCGGACACCTGCAAGGGTTACTGGTGCTGATGAAAGCGCTACCCTTGGCCTACAACAAAGATTTGCAAGAAGATAAAGAAGCTATTTTCGACGGCGTGAAAACCGCGAGCGCTTGTCTGGAAGCGATGACGATTTTGCTCGCAGAAGGCATCGAATTTAGAACCACTCGCCTCAACTCCGCTGTCACGGAAGACTTTTCCAATGCCACGGATGTCGCCGATTATTTAGCCGCCAAAGGCGTACCCTTTCGCGAAGCATACAACTTGGTGGGCAAGGTTGTGAAAACCTCCCTGGCTGCGGGAAAATTGCTTAAAGATCTAACCTTGGAAGAATGGCAAGCCCTGCATCCCAAATTTGAAGCGGATATCTACGATGCGATCGCTCCCCAGCAAGTGGTGGCGGCCCGGAACAGCTTCGGCGGTACGGGATTCGAGCGGGTGAAAGATGCGATCGAATCTGCCCGAGAGCGTTTGGGATAGGGGAAATGGGGTGTGGGGGGATGGGGAGACAAGGGAGACAAGGGAGACAAGGGAGAATTTTGTTCCTCACGATCCCGAAGCTCCCGAAGCCTCCGAAGCCCCCAAAGCCTAGAATCAATGACTCAACTGTACCTGATTCGCCATGGAATTGCAGTCGATCGCGGTAGCTACCCGATTGATGCAGAACGTCCCCTAACGCCAGAGGGCGATCGCAAAACGCGCAAAGTCGCCAAGCAATTAGCCAAACTCGAAATCCAATTCGATATCCTCTTTACCAGTCCGTTGGTTCGCGCGCGACAGACGGCGGAGATTCTGCAAGAACGGGGTTTGGCGAGGGAACTGCACGAAACGCCAACCCTCGCTCCCGGTGGCGAGATCCATCGGTGGCTCGATGAATTGTCATGGCTGCAGCTTTCCCAAAAGGGCGATCGCCTCTGTTTTGGGCTCGTCGGGCATCAGCCGGATTTGGGAAATTGGGCCCAAATGCTGGTGTGGGGAGAGGCTGGCGATCGCATCGTTCTCAAAAAAGCAGGAATTATCGGCTTAACCCTGCCAGAATCCGGCTCTCCCATCGGGGGGAGTTGGCTGTTTTGGCTGACTCCCCCAAAATTTTTGCTCCCACCGGGTTAGTTGGAGCAGGAAGAGAGTTGGGAGCAAGGGGGAAACGGGGGAAACGGGAGCCGGGGCAGAAATGGAGGAATGAGAATGAGTCGAGAAACACTCAAAGAACTTGCCCGACGATCGTCGTAACCTTTGTTCCCCAAACCTCACACCCTATACCCCACACCCCATTTTCACCCGAAAATGTTCGATCCCGAACTGACGTCAAACTAGCCCAACTTCACCAAAATGTTATCGCCATCTTGCTGCACGTCGTAGGTGGGGAGGGGTTGCTGGGCTGGAGGAGTTGTAACCGAGCCATCGGGAGCGAACTTGGAGCCGTGACAGGGACAGGCAAAAATCTTCAAATCACTTTCCCACTCGACGCTACAGCCTTGATGAGTGCATCGAGAATTTACGGCGGCGATTTCGTTGGTGTCTGGATTGCGGAAGACCAACACATCGTTAACTTTGTCGGTGATGACCCCATCGGCATCGAGTTCGGCAACGGTTCCCACGGCTTGATAACCTTCCGGAACCACTGGAGGTTCGGTGGCGGGAGGGGCCGCATCGGGTGTGGAGTCTCCAGTCGATGGTGTTTGAGCGGTTTCTTCATCATCGCAGGCGGCAAGTGCCACGGGCAAAAAAGACGCAAGTAAACCAGCTCCCACCCATCCTACAAATTCACGACGATCCATCATTGCGGGTTTTCCTCTCGTAACGTTGAAACTTTCAATGGAAGATTGAGTGCGATGAATTGAGAGCGATCGCACGTCAATTCTACGTCCCCAATTCTACAGGTTGGCTTCTCTTCCTGGGAGGAAATTCAGGGATCGATCGCCTTTTGGGAGATAGGATGTGGGGTATTAGGGTTGAGCATCATCGTCTTGAAGTCGCACATCCACGCCATCCAAGTCGTGGGGTTGACTTGCTGTCCGGTGAAAACCTGTAGGATTGCCTAAAGCATCCCAGGTGGCGTTAATTTTGGTGCTGAGTCTTTTGAGGGGTGGGGAATGGACAGAAGGCGGGGAAACTCCTCATTCTCCGATCGCCCGAAGTCTTGGAGACCCCCTTCACCGTCAACCGCGAAGTGCCGTTTGCTCGATCCTGGTATTTTTCTGAGTGCCTGACCCATCGATGTCAAACCCTTGATTTCTGGCGCCAATTGGACCACTTGCTGAACGGCAGGTTAAAGCTTGTCAGCGATCGAACGGGCAAAAAACAAGCAGGGGACGGTCACAAACAGAATCGATACGCCCGAAGGCTTTGAGGTACTTGTGTCAGGCACTTAGGGTATCTTGTTTGATGAGCTGCTCCATTTTCTCGATCAGTTTGTCGTAGTTGGTAATCGGTTTCGTCCAAAAATAATCGGCTTTTGAGACTTCTAAGAGTTTAGACTTTTTGCTTCGCATGGCATAAGTACTCATCAGGATGATGGGAATCCCGCGGGTTCGAGGATCGTCTTTGAGCGATCGAGCCAGTTCTATTCCGCTGACGGGAAACTCTTTCCATCGGAAGCCGGGCAAGTTGATATCGATTAAAACGAGATCGATATCTCCCTGCCGACACCATTGAAAAAGAGAATCGGGCACGGCTGTAATGTATACTTTACGAGCGCCTAATCCTGTGATGACTTTTGCCGCTGCTTTGGCAAAGAGCAGGTCATTTTCGACGAATAAAATATTCATTAAGTCGATGGTTTTGAGTCTGTGGTTTTATATTTCGAACAAGTGGATTTTACGATCTAAATCTAAGTTTGATTCTGTTTTTTTTAGTTTTTTTTAGTTTTTTGATTTCAAGAAACTCAGACTGAATTTGTTAATAAATTAACTCTATATTTATCTTTCAATCGAGCGACATTGAGATGGAGATCGATCGGAGCAACATGAATTCAAATTGCAGATCGTGAATCTTTCGCCGATCCCCTAATCTTCACGAAGAGAAACGGTATCAGCCGATACGTCAACGATTGAAGACTGAATACTTACAAAAGTCGTTTATTTTTCAATATTGTTATAATAAATAGAGAAAACTTAAATTTTGTTTTTTTTAATTATATCTTAATGTTCTGTCTTTATGTTTTTTTTAGATCTGTAGAGATTGTGTCGAGATTTTCAAGACTCTGCTCGATACAATAGATTTTGGTGAGCATAAAGCTTCATCGCCGTCGTGTCGTAGAGCCGAGCGAAACGACCCAAAATCCACGTAGTAGAGTCCCGAACGACCAACAGGACATGAGATTGACATCGTCAGTAAAAAGACTGGCTAGTGTTGAGATCTGTTCTGAGTCAGTTCTCGAAAATTCAGCTTTTTTATACCGATCTAGATAAAATGAAAACCTTGAAAGAACAGAGTATCCCTGCTAAATTAATAGTTTATAAAAGCAGCAATTTTGGCTTCGGACTTCTTGCTACTCAGACATTTCAATCTTTAAATTTGTGTCCTGACTTGTTGTGACCTGAGCCTGACATCGAACGTCATTCTGGTAACAGCTTTCTGTGTAAATGCTACGCCCTTGCGATTCCATATCGCTTGGCGTTCTGCTGCAGCAGCTGATGTGCGAAAGCGACTGTTGGCACTATGTTGACCGTTTGATGTGAGGACACCAAGCGCGATCGCCCTCTCGTGCCGATCGTTCCCACAGATAGCGCTCCGAAACGATATACTCCCTTGAAGTGGCGGTTGCAACATAGAGCGGAAAGACTCATCGCTTTGATGGCAAATCGCCCAACAAGCCAATTCTATTCATGCAACCACTCCTCGAAATCTCGATCGCATCGTGCAACCTGCAACCCGCTCCATTATTAGGGCTGCACGCTATCGGTAATTTTGCGATTGCCCTATCTTTTGGTTGGATACCTGTAACCCTGGGGTGCTTCCTTCAACGAAAAGCAGTGTCTTTTCGGGGTCTTGTCACCCTTTCGCTCCTCTCGAGTGCCGTCATCTTCCTGTGCGGTCTGGGATATTTAGTCGCAATTTGGACTCCGTGGCATCCCGATCGATGGTTATCGGACCTCGAAAACCTCTCAATTGCTCTCATTTGTGTTTCTGTAGCGCGGATATTATGGCAGGTACGATCGCAATTTTTGTCCCTCAAAGCCGACCTCCAGTGCAGCGAGGCGCGCTGGCAAACCCTTATCGATATCCTCCCCATGGGCGTTGCCTATATCGATCGACAGCAACGCTACGAGTTCGCCAATTGCAACTACGCAACCTGGTTCGAGTGCGATCGTCAGACCATCCCCGGTCAGTTCATCTGGGACGTCCTCGGGTCGCCAACTTACACCACCATCTCCCCTGACATCAATCGAGTTCTCGCCGGCAACTCCGTTCGCGATCTCGTCCAAATTCCCCACTCGGTCGATCGAACTCGCGATCTCGAAAGCATCCTCGTGCCCGACCTCGATCGCCACCAGCAAGTGCGAGGTTTTTACGCCCTCGTCAGCGATGTGAGCGAGCGCAAAGCCACCCTGGCCGAACTGCGGTTGCTCCAACGGGCCATTGAAGTCGCCAGTAACGGCATTTCGATCGCCGATGCAACCCAACCGGATTTCCCCCTGGTTTACGTCAACTCCGGCTTCACCACAATGACCGGATACTCCGCGAGGGACATTATCGGCAAGAACTGTCGCTTCCTGCAAGGGCAAGATACAGAGCAACCGGAACTCCATCGAGTGCGCCAGGCCTTGCGGGAGGGAACCCCTTGCCAAGTGGTGCTGCGGAACTATCGCCGAGACGGCATCCCCTTCTGGAACCAACTGAGCCTGACCCCAGTGCACGACGAAACCGGTACGCTCACTCACTTTATCGGCATCCAAACCGACATTAGCAATCGCCTCGCCATCGAAGGGCAATTGCGCCGCAGCGAAACCCTCTTGCGCACCATCGTTCAAGTGATTCCCCTAGGCATTTACGTCGGTAACACCAATAGCGATCGCGTCCTGTTCTGCAACCGAGCATTTTGTCACTTGTGGAAATTTGAAGAGACCGATACGGCAATCGAGAATGGAGAAATCGGTCACGATGCCGTGATGGAGAGATGTTTGGAGTCCATCGATCTCGAAGTCTTCGCTAACACCGCTCAACCCTATCAAGTCCGGGAAGGGAACGAGCTGGCGATGGTGGAAGATGAAGTGCTCCTCAAAGACGGGCGGACGTTTCGCCGCTTCTGCGTCCCCGTTGCCGATGGCGATTTTTATCTCGGGCAGCTTTCGGTGTTTGAAGATATCAGCGATCGCGTATCAGCCGAAGCCGAACTGCGGCAAAATAATCTCGCCCTCAGTCAAGCTAATGCAGAACTCGAAACGGCCCGAGAAGCAGCTGAAACGGCCAACCGTGCCAAAAGCGAATTTCTGGCCACCATGAGCCACGAACTGCGCACTCCCCTCAACGTCATTCTCGGTTTCAGCGAAATTCTGGCGCGGGATGCGAACCTCAATACAGAACAGCAACAAACCCTGCAAACCATTCTCCGCAGCGGCGAGCATCTCCTCTCCCTGATTAACGATATTCTCGATTTAGCCAAAATCGAAGCCGGGAAAATCGAACTCATCGCGACCCCATTCAACCTCCACCACCTGCTGGCGAACCTCATCGAAATGCTGCAAGTGAGAGCGGGCCGCAAGCGGTTGATTCTGAACCTAGAGATAGCCCCAGATGTACCGGTAATGGTGGAAGCCGATGAAGCCAAACTGCGTCAAATCCTCATCAACCTCCTCGGCAATGCCGTCAAGTTTACTCAGACCGGCACGATTTCCCTGCGGGCGAGGCTTTGGACGGGATATTCCCAGCAGAGATCGAAGAACCTCAAATTCTTGCACTTGGAAGTGGAAGATACCGGCGTCGGCATCGAACCGGAGGAATTAGAGCAAATTTTCCAGGCCTTCGATCGCGGCCGGGCCGGACGGCAAGCAGCGGAAGGGACGGGGTTAGGACTCACCATTTGCCAGAGTTTCATCCAACGAATGGGGGGGCGCATCAAAATCGAAAGTCTCATCGGGGTGGGGACGATCGCCCGCTGCTACCTACCGGTGAAAATCATCGAGGGGGTTTGGGAGGGGAATGCAATCTTGCCCGCGCAACGAATCCTCCGACTCGCACCAGACCAACCCCCCTGCCGCATCTTGATTGTGGAAGACCGGTGGGAAAATCGCCAGATGCTCGTTCAACTCCTAACTCCCCTAGGATTCGAGATCCTCGAAGCCGAAAACGGACAAGAGGCCGTCGAGATGTGGCACAAACATCAGCCCCAGCTGATTCTGATGGATATGCGCATGCCGGTGATGGATGGTTACGAAGCCGTGCGGCGCATTCGCAGCAGTGTCGCCGGTCAAGCGGTTGCCATCATCGCCCTCACGGCCAGTGCCTTCGATGCCGATAAAAATTTACTCCTCTCGGCCGGCTGCAACGATTTTGCTACCAAACCCGTGCGCCACAACCACCTCCTGGAAAAAATTGCCCGTCACCTTGGGGTACGCTACCTTTACGAAGAGGCAACTCCCACCTCCCAACTGCCAAAAAGTGTAATTTCGATCTCCCCAGAGTCTTTTGCCGTGATGCCTCGAGACTGGGTCGATCGACTGAATTTCTTGGCAGGAACCTTGGAACAAGAGGAAATTTGTGAGGCGATCGCCCAAATTCCCCCCATCTACCGTCCATTGCAACGGGAACTCGAACAATTAGTCGAGGAGTGGCACTTGGATACCATCTACTATCTCACCCAAACCTTCCTCGAAACCACCTCCGACAGCTAGGATGAGTCGTAGACCGCCGATCTCGGCAGTTATAGCAGTCGTCATACCGGTTGCGGGTAGGGGAGGTTTCGGGGGCTTCGGGGGCTTTGGAGGCTAAACTTTCTCCCAATTCTCCCGATGCTCCCTCAGAAATTCTTCACGGTATGGTTGTGCGGATCGTATTCAAACCGACGAGAATGATAAGTTTCTCCATAGAGGCTGAAACTGAAGGTTGGCTCGTCCCCTTCCACTTTGATCCGATGGATGGCATCGGTGGTAAAACTGATGATGTCCCCTGGCAGTAAAATATAGCAACCGCCAAGGCGGTTAGGACACTAAACGAAGGACATATTCGATCGCATCTCGTAAACAATTAAACTGATGGAGTTGTTTGCGGATACGACTTTTCAACCAAGACCAGCACTGTTCAATTTTGTTGAGGTCTGGT